>NZ_JBVVQX010000001.1:0-282621 GCF_055811675.1 Mesorhizobium sp. WSM4808 | reverse complement strand
GGGGGGGGTTGGGGGGTTTGGGTGCGCGGGTGGGGGTGCTTAATTGGGGGGGCCCCCCCCGGGGGGGGGGGGGCCCCCCCCCCCCCCCGGGGGGGGGGGCCGGCCCCCGGCCGGGGGGTGGGGTCCTCTCCGAAGCGCGCCGGCCTAAAGAGACGCCGCGTCCGGTCGTACCGACCCCACCCGGCCCTGCGGGCCACCCTCCCCTCGAGGGGGAGGGAAAGGTCGTGCCTATCCTGTTCTACCGCTCGATGCTGCTGGCCGCCGATGTCGCGCCGATCGACGCACTTTTTGAAGCTCTGCGACAGCGCGGCATCAACCCAGTCCCCATCTTCGTCTCCAGCCTCAAGGACCCGGCATCCCTGGCGTTCGTGGAAACAGCACTCGCCTCACTGAAACCCGCCGCCATCATCACCGCGACCGCTTTCGCGTCCGGTGCCGAACCGGGCAATGAGACCTTGTTCGACCGCGCCGGCGTGCCGGTCTTCCAGGTCATCGTCGCCACCACCCGCCGCGACGTCTGGGAGACCAACCAGCGCGGCCTGGCGCCCGCCGACCTTGCCATGCATGTCGTGCTGCCCGAGCTCGACGGCCGCATCCTGGCTGGCGCCATTTCCTTCAAGGGCGAGAGCGAGATCGATCCAGCACTTGGCCACCGCGCTTTCGCCAACCGGCCGGAACCGGATCGCGTGGCGCAAGTGGCTGACCGCGTCGCGGCCTTCATCCGCCTGCAGGAGACAGCCCGCGCCGAGCGCAAGCTGGCGATCCTGATGCCGGATTATCCCAGCGCCCCCGGCCGCACCGGCTATGCCGTCGGCCTCGACGTGCCGTCCAGCGTGCTGGCGATGCTGCATGACCTGAGGGGACAGGGCTATGATGTTGAGGGGATACCGGAGACGCCGCGGGAACTGCTGGGTATGTTGGAAACGGGCGAGCATGGGCTGGCCTTGCAGGATTACATGGCCTTCTCGAACGAATTGCCGACTGCGGCAATTGTTGCGATCGAAGCCGCTTGGGGGAAGGTGGAAGATGAGACGGGTCTGCGCGAGGCGCCCCCCTCTGTCCTGCCGGACATCTCCCCCTCAAGGGGGGAGATTGCGCTGTCATTACCGGTTTCGCCAATCTCCAATGTTGCAGGAGAGGGCGGAGCGTCAAAACTGCCAATCTCCCCCCTTGAGGGGGAGATGTCCGGCAGGACAGAGGGGGGCGCCTCGCGCCGAAGTTTCCCCTTCCGCGCCGCGACCTTCGGCAACATCACCATCGCCCTCGCCCCGGATCGCGGCCGCTCCGCCGACCGCCGCGCCGACTACCACGACCCGACGCTGCCGCCGCGCCATGCATTGCTCGCCTTCGGCCTGTGGCTGCGCAAGTCGCTCGGCGTCCACGCGCTTGTCCATGTCGGCGCGCATGGCACGCTGGAGTGGCTGCCGGGCAAGACCGTTGCGCTGTCGGAAGACTGCTTTCCCGAGATCGTCACCGGTGGATTACCCGTCATCTATCCCTTCATCGTCTCCAACCCCGGCGAAGCGGCGCAAGCCAAGCGCCGCATCGCCGCCGTCACCCTTGGTCATCTGCCACCGCCGCTGACCGGCGCCGGGCTCGACGAAAATCAACACAAGCTCGAGCGGCTGGTCGATGAATATGCCCAGGCCGACGGGCTCGACCGCCGCCGCCGAGACCGTCTGGCGAAACTGATCGTCGACACCGCGCAAAAGACCGGTCTCGCCTCCGAAGCCGGCGTCGCCGGGACCGACGCTCCGGACGAAGCGCTGCGCCGCATCGACGCCTGGCTCTGCGACCTCAAGGATTTTGCCATCAAGGATGGGCTGCATATCTATGGCCGCGCCCCTGAGGATGAGCCCGACGCCATGCGGCGACAAAGCGCTGACGCCGAGAAAGCGGCGCTTCTCGCCGCGCTCGATGGCCGCCACGTCAAGGCCGGCTCGGCCGGCGCGCCCGCGCGGGGTCGCTCGGACGTTCTGCCCACCGGCCGCAACCTGTTCACCTCGGACCCGCGCACCATGCCGACGCCGACCGCCTATGATCTGGGCAAGGCAGCGGCGGAGGAGGTGGTGCGCGGCTACATGCAATCGCATGGCGACTGGCCGCGCTCGCTGGTCATCGACCTGTGGGGCTCGGCCTCACTGCGCACCGGCGGCGAGGAGATCGCGCAAGGATTGGCGCTGATGGGCTGCCGGCCGCAATGGGATTCGGCGACCGGCCGCATCACCGGCATCGAGGTGCTGCCGCCGGCCACTCTTGGAAGGCCACGCGTCGATGTCACCTGGCGCATATCGGGCCTGTTCCGCGATATGTTCCCGACCCAGATCGCGCTGATCGATGCCGCCGCCAACGCGGTGGCCGCCCGCGACGAGGACGATACGGAAAACCCGCTCGCGGCCAAAACCCGTGCCGATGGCAAGCTCAGCCCGCGCATCTTCGGCACCTCACCCGGCACCTATGGCGCCGGCGTCGAGGATATCTTGTCCTCCGGTAACTGGGCGGCGCGCGAAGAAATCGGCCGCGCCTATCTCGACGCCACCTCGCATGCCTATGGCGGTGCCAAGGGCGAAGGCGTATCGGTGCCCGGCGTCTTCGAAACCCGCATCGCCGAGGCCGATCTTCTCGTCCACACCGGCGACGACCCCGGCCGCGACATCCTCGAAGGCTCCGCCGACGTCGCTTTCATCGGCGGCTTTTCGGCCGCCCTTGCGGCGCTCGGCAGGAATGCCGACGTCATCGTGCTCGACACCACGGACCCGCAAAAGCCCAAGCCGCGTTCGCTCAGTGAGGCCGTATCGCGGGTGGTGCGCGCCCGCGCCGTCAATCCACGCTTCATATCGGGACAGATGCGCCACGGCCCGCGTGGCGCCTCCGAATTTGCCGAAACCGTAGACCGCCTGGTCGGCTTCGCCGAAACCACGCACGCCATTTCGGGCACGCTGATCGAGGCAGTGCACGATGCCTATCTCGGCGATCCCATGGTCCGCGCCTTCATCCTGCGCGAGAACCCCGCCGCCGCCAAAGTCATCGCCGAGCGCTTCCTGTCGGCGCGCCGGCGTGGCCTGTGGCATCCCCTGCGCAACTCCATCGACGACGATCTCACGGCCCTGATTGCCGAGGCCGAGGCGCTTGGGGTGGCGGCATGAACGCCTTCTCGCGCCGCGGCGCCTGCCCGGCTTTGTCGGTGCCAATGCAGACCGGCGACGGGCTTTTGGTGCGGCTCAACCCGGTTGCTGGAGGCCCGTCTTCTGGAGGCCCATCTTCTGGAGGATTGTCGCCGAAGCTTTTGATTGGACTCTGCGAATCCGCCTTGCGGCACGGCAATGGCATCATGGAAGTCACCGCGCGCGGCAGTCTGCAGATACGTGGGCTGACCACGGACAGCGCGGCGCGGCTGGCGGCGGAGGTCGATGCGCTTGATATCGCAGTACGCACCGGCGTGCCGGTCGAGACCGGCCCGCTGGCCGGCATCGACCCGCAGGAGATTGCCGATCCCCGGCCGCTGGCCGAGCGGATCAGGGCGTCGATTGACGAGGCTGGATTAGCGCCGAGGCTGGGGCCGAAGGTTTCGGTCGTTGTGGACGGCTGCGGGCAGTTGACGATGGATTCGGTGACGGCCGATGTGCGGCTTGCTGCAGTGCGGGTCGATGCAGGAGTTCGGTGGCGGGTGTCTGTCGCGGGTGATGGGTGGAATGGGAGGCCACTTGTCACTGCCGATGAAGGCTCGGCGTGCGACATCACCGTCGCGGCCCTAAGAATGGTTGCCGAAAAAGGCCGCGAGGCTCATGCGAGGGATTTGACTGAGAGGCAGTTGGTGTCTCTGGCGGGTTGGCTATGCTCGACAAGTTTGCGCGAGGCGCCCCCCTCTGTCCTGCCAGACATCTCCCCCTCAAGGGGGGAGATTACGCTGCCACCGATGGTTTCGCCAATCTCCGGTGTTGGTAAGGAAAAGCCGGCGCCTAAGCTGCCGATCTCCCCCCCTGAGGGGGAGATGTCCGGCAGGACAGAGGGGGGCGCCTCGCGTAAACCTAGCGGCCTTTTCCCCTTAGCCGGCGACGCCATTGCCCTCGGCATTGCCCTCCCCTACGGCAGCGTGCCGGCAGACAAGATCATCGCGCTCGCCCAAAGCGCCCTCTCCCTCAACACAACCGAAATCCGCCTCGCCCCCAGTCGTGCCCTGCTCTTCCTTGGCCAGCCACCGGCAGCCAACCAACCCCTCCAACACACCGCCACCGCCCTCGGCTTCGTCACCGCCCCCACCGACCCGCGCACGCGCATTGCCGCTTGCCCCGGCACGCCGGCCTGTGCCTCCGGCCGCATCGCCACGCGCGACATCGCCGAGACGATTGCCACTGAAAACGCCGACATCCTCGACTTCACGCTGCACATTTCCGGCTGTGCCAAAGGCTGCGCCCACCCCGCCCTGGCGACGCTGACGATTGTCGGCGGCGAAAACGGAGCCGGACTTGTCGTGAACGCGACGGCAAAGGCCCTTCCTGCGGGCTACAGGCCGGGCTATGACGCCGCGCGCGGCATCGGCCGCGTCGCGGCAATGATCCGCAGCGCACGATATCAAGGCGAGACTGCCGCTGCTTGCCTGACAAGGCTCGGGCCGGCCGGTATCGCCGAGGCTTACCGACAGGCCCAAACTGAAAAACGGAAATGAGCATGGCCGCCTACGACTACATCCATGACGGCACGGCGATCTATGAGCGCTCCTTCGCCATTATCCGCGCCGAGGCTGATCTTTCGCGCTTCTCCGAGGCCGAGGCCGATGTCGCCATCCGCATGATCCATGCCTGCGGCCAGGTCGAGGCTTCAAGTCATTTTGTGTTCTCCACGGATTTGGTTGCCGCTGCCCGCACCGCTTTGGCGGCGGGCGCGCCGATTTTCTGCGACGCGGAAATGGTCTCGCATGGCGTCACCCGCGCCAGGCTGCCAGCCGGCAACGAGGTGATCTGCACCTTGCGCGACCCGCGCACGCACGACATCGCTGGGCAAATCGGCAACACCCGCTCGGCCGCCGCGATCGATTTGTGGGGCGAGCGCATGGCGGGCTCGGTGGTTGCCATCGGCAATGCACCGACCGCGCTGTTCTATCTATTGGAAAAACTGCGCGACGGCGCGCCGAAGCCTGCGGCCATCATCGGCATGCCGGTCGGCTTCGTCGGTGCTGCCGAATCGAAGGACGCACTGGCCGAGAATTCCTACGGCGTTCCCTACGCCATCGTGCGCGGCCGGCTCGGTGGCAGCGCCATGACCGCCGCCGCGCTCAATTCATTGGCGAGGCCCGGCCTGTGAACGCCCTTCCCAAAGGTCGTCTCGTCGGCGTCGGCACCGGTCCCGGCGACCCCGAACTGCTGACCCTGAAAGCCGCGCGGGCCTTGGCGGAAGCCGATGTCGTGGCCTATTTCGCCAAGCGCGGCAACAACAGCAATGCGCGCGCCATCGTCGAAGCGCAGTTCCGGCCTGAAATGACGGAATTGCCGCTGCTCTATCCCGTCACCACCGAAATCGCTAGGGATCACGACGACTACCGCTCGCAGATCACGGCTTTCTACGAGGAGTCCGCCGAGAAGGTCGCCGAGCACCTCCAGGCAGGCAGGATGGTTGCGGTGCTGTCCGAGGGCGACCCGCTTTTCTACGGCTCCTACATGCATCTGCATGTGCGCCTCGCCCATCGCTTCCCGACCGAAGTTATTCCCGGCGTCACCGCCATGTCCGGCTGCTGGTCGCAGACTGGTGTCCCGATCGTCCAGGGCGACGATGTGCTGACGGTGCTGCCCGGCACGATGAGCGAGTTCGAGCTGACGCGCCGGCTGGCTGACACCGATGCCGCCGTCATCATGAAGGTCGGCCGCAACCTGCCAAAGATCAGGCGGGCGCTGGAGGCTACGGCCAAGCTGTCGCGCGCCGTCTATGTCGAGCGCGGTACCATGGCCGGCAGCGTGTCGATGAAGCTGGCCGACAAGACGGACGACAAGGCGCCCTATTTCGCCATCGTGCTGGTCGCCGGCTGGTCCGGCCGCCCCGGCGCCGTGGGAGCGCAGGCATGAGCGGCCGCCTCACTGTCATCGGCCTTGGGCCCGGCAATGCCGATCAGGTCACTCCGGAAGCCAGCCGCGCCGTCGCCGAGGCGAAATTCTTTTACGGCTACAAACCGTATCTCGACCGGCTGGAATTGCGCCCGGAACAGACCCGCGTCGCTTCCGACAATCGCGAGGAACTCGCCCGCTCCAAGGACGCACTGATCAAAGCCGCCGAGGGCCACGACGTCGCGGTGGTTTCCGGTGGCGATCCCGGCGTGTTCGCCATGGCGGCGGCCGTCTGCGAGGCGATCGAGGCCGGCCCGGCCGAATGGCGCGCGGTCGATGTCGCTGTGGTGCCCGGCATCACCGCCATGCTGGCGGTCGCCGCCCGCATCGGCGCGCCGCTCGGCCATGATTTCTGCGCCATCTCGCTGTCCGACAATCTGAAGCCATGGGAGCTGATCGAACTGCGCCTGCTGGCGGCAGCCGGCGCCGGCTTCGTCATCGCGCTCTATAACCCGATCAGCAAGGCGCGCCCCTGGCAGCTCGGCCGCGCCTTCGAGTGCCTCACCGCGATCCTGCCCGGCACCACACCGGTGATTTTCGGCCGCGCCGCCGGCCGCCCGGATGAGCGCATCGAGGTCTACCTGCTGGCCGATGTCGAGGCAGAGAAGGCCGACATGGCGACCTGCATCATCATCGGCTCGCCGGAGACCCGCATCATCAAGCGCGCGGAGAAGCCGGCGCTGGTCTACACGCCGCGCTCGTCCACGGGGCGGACAAAATGATCGACCATCATGGTCAGCGCTTCAACGCTTTCAGCCGCTGGAACATCCGGCAAGACTGGCCGTTGGATCATGACCACCTCGAGGCCAAGCGCCCGCGCCGCGGCGATCTTGCCATAAGTCGCTTCGCCGCCGCTGTTCTTGGACACGACGACATCGATGCGTTGCTTTTCGAGCAGCGCGCGTTCCTCCGCCTCACGAAACGGGCCACGGGCCAGAAGATAGCTCGCATCCGGCACGGCAAGCTTGGGCTCGATCGCGTCGACGCTGCGGACGAGATAATGATGCTGGGGCGCAGCTTCGAAAGCAGCGACCTCTTGCCGGCCCAGCGCCAGGAAAACACGGCGCGGCGCCAGTCCAAGCGCTCGCGCGGCATCGCCGGATGTAATGACCTCAGTCCAGCGGTCGCCTTCGACAGGCTCCCAGCCGGGGCGTCGCAGCGCAAGGATCGGCACACCGGCCACGCGGGCGGCTTGCGCCGCATTGGCGGAGATCTGCGCCGCATAGGGGTGCGTCGCGTCGATCAGCAGATCGATAGGCTCTTTCCGCAAATAATCGGCCAATCCATCGGCACCGCCAAAGCCCCCCGTTCGCACCGGCACGCCTTGCGCGACCGGGCTTTCAGTGCGGCCAGCCAGCGACAGCGTGACCGAGGCGCGCGCCGCCAGTTTTCCGGCCAGTTGCCGGGCTTCGGTGGTGCCGCCGAGGATCAGAATACGGTGGGTCATCATGCCTGCTGAAGGTCCGCGCGGTGCCAAGCTCACCCCAAAATGGCTCACAATCGTCGGCATCGGCGAGGACGGTTTAGCGGGTCTCGGCGACGAGGCCAAGCAGCGGATTGCCGAGGCGGAGATCATCTTCGGCGGCAAGCGGCACCTGGCGCTGGTCGCTTCCTTCGCCAAGGGCGAGGCGCGCGCCTGGCCGGTTCCTTTCGATGCCGAGATGGCTGACGTGCTGGCGCTTGCCGACAGGCGCGTCTGCGTGCTCGCTTCAGGCGATCCGTTCTTCCACGGCGTCGGCGCCACCCTCGCGCGCAAGGTCAAGCAACAGGAGATGCATGTCATCCCCGCACCGTCGGCCGTTTCGCTGGCGGCCGCGCGCCTTGGCTGGGCGCTGCAGGACATCGAGACCGTCTCGCTGCACGGCCGGCCGCTCGACCTGATCCGGCCGCTGCTGCAGCCACGCGCGCGCATTTTGGCACTGACCTCGGATGCCGAAGCCCCCGCTGCAATAGCGCGCCTGCTCACCGAACTCGACTTCGGCGCATCGCGGCTGACGATCCTGGAGGCGTTGGGTGGGCCAAGCGAGGACCACCGCACGATCCGCGCCGATGCCTTCGATCTCGAAAACATCAATCCACTCAACGTTCTGGCGGTCGAAGTTGAATCCGGTCCGGACGCGCGCGTCCTGCCGCTCACATCAGGCCTTGCCGATCATCTGTTCGACCATGACGGCCAGATCACCAAGCGCGAAGTCCGCGCCATCACACTGTCGGCGCTGGCGCCGAAACGCGGCGAATTGCTGTGGGACATCGGCGCCGGTTCCGGTTCCATCGGCATCGAATGGATGCTGGCCCACCCTTCCATGCGCACCATTGCCATCGAGGCCGATCCGATCCGCGCCGCCCGCATTGGCCGCAACGCGGCCGTCTGCGGCGTTCCCGGCCTTGTCGTGGTGGAAGGCAGCGCGCCCAGGGCACTTGCCAGGCTGGACACGCCGGACGCGATCTTCATCGGCGGCGGCGGCAGCGATGCCGGCGTGCTGAATGCTGCCATCAAGGCGCTGCGCCCGGGCGGCCGTCTCGTGGCCAATGCGGTGACGCTGGAGATGGAAGCCTTGCTCCTCGCCCAGCATACCAAGCTCGGCGGCGATCTCACCCGCATCGCCATCTCTCGCGCATCGCCGGTCGGCGCGATGCAGGCCTGGCGGCCGGCCATGCCAGTGACCCAATGGAGCTGGGTCAAGCCATGATGGTCGCGGGCATCGGCAGCCGAAAAGGCGTGAGCGTCGAAGACGTGCTTGCCGCGATCGAAACCGCGCTGGAGACTCATGGCCTGACGATGACGGCACTTTCGGCACTGGCGACTGCCGAGTTCAAGAAGGATGAAGAAGCGATCGCCGCCGCTGGCCGCGTGCTGAGTCTTCCGGTCATCGTCGTCGATGACGCCACGCTTCAGGCCGCCTCGTCGGACACGCTCAGCCATTCCGACCTCTCGCAGGATGTTGCCGGAACCCCATCGGTTTCCGAGGCATCCGCCCTTGCCGTCGTCGGCAAAGGCGCCAAACTGCTTGGCCCGCGCACGGTGCTCGGCCCGGTCACCTGCGCCATCGCCATCAGCGGAGATGCGCCATGACCGTCCATTTCATCGGCGCTGGTCCAGGTGCCGCCGACCTCATCACACTGCGCGGCGCCAAGCTCCTTGCAAGCTGCCCGGTCTGCCTGCATGCCGGTTCGATCGTCGCGCCCGAGCTTTTGCAGCATTGCGCGCCCGGAACAAAACTGGTCGACACCGCGCCGATGTCGCTCGACGAGATCGAGGCCGAGTATGTCGCGGCCCACAAATCGGGCCATGATGTCGCCCGCCTGCATTCCGGCGACCTGTCGGTGTGGAGCGCCGTCGCCGAGCAGATCCGCCGGCTGGAAAAGCATGGCATTCCCTACACGCTGACGCCGGGCGTCCCCTCCTTCGCCGCTGCCGCCGCCGCATTGCGCCGCGAGCTGACCATTCCTGAAGTCGCGCAAAGCCTGGTGCTGACCCGCATCTCCGGACGCGCATCAAAAATGCCGCCCGGCGAAACGCTGGCCGGCTTCGGCCGCACCGGCGCCACGCTGGCGATTCATCTAGCCATCCACGCCATCGACCGCGTCGTTGCCGAGCTCACGCCGCACTATGGCGGCGATTGCCCGGTGGCGGTCGTCTTCCGCGCCTCCTGGCCGGACGAGCGTGTGCTGACCGGTACGCTGGCGACCATCGAGGCGCTGCTCGCCGCCGATCCGATGGAGCGCACGGCGATCATCTTCGTCGGCCGCTCGCTGGCAGCCGAAGGTTTTGGCGAGAGTTCATTGTACGACGCCCACTACCAGCGGCGTTTTCGCGGACGGGACGGATTGTGAGCGGCAGCAACAAAAACACCGGCGAAAACGCTACGCTCGAAAAAGCCTTGTCCCGGCTGAACTTCAAGCCGCGCCGGCTGGAGCCTGGCCATGTCTGGCTGGCCGGCGCCGGCCCCGGCGACCCCGGTTGCCTGACGCTTGAAGTGCTGGCGGCTTTGGCCGAGGCGGATGCGCTGGTCTACGACGCGCTAGTCTCATCCGATGTCGTCGCCGTTGCCGAAAATGCCGAGCTTTTCTTTGCTGGCAAGCGCGGCGGCAAACCGTCGATGAAACAGGATGACATCACCGCCCTTTTGGTGCGGCTGGCACGCGACGGCCGCCGCGTCGTCAGGCTGAAGGGCGGCGATCCCTATATTTTCGGCCGCGGCGGCGAAGAAGCCCTGGCGCTGGCGCATGAAAACATCCCGTTCCGCGTGCTGCCAGGCCTGACCTCGGGCCTCAGCGCTCTGGCCGCGACCGGCATTCCGGCCACCATGCGCGGCATCAACAAGGCAGTGATCCTGGCGACCGGCCACGCCGCCGGCACCGATGACGATCTCGATTGGGCGGCAATCGCCCGCACCGGCCAGCCTGTCGTCGTCTATATGGGCATGGCCAACCTGCCTTTGATCGCGGCGGCACTGCTCGATGGCGGGCTGGCGCCGTCGACACCGGCGGCAGTGATCGTCGCGGCGACCACGCCGCAGGAACGAACCGTCGTCGCCACGCTCGCCACCATTGCCGAGGAAGCCGCGGCCGCCGGTCTTGCCTCGCCGGCGCTGATCATCGTCGGCGGCATCGTTGCCATGCGCGCGGCACTGGCGGGACAAGCATGACGGCCCGCGCCATCATCGTCGGCGCGCCGCGCTCCGGCTCCGGCAAGACCAGCGTCACCATCGGCATTTTACGCGCGCTCACCCGGCGTGGGCTGAAGGTGCGAGGCGCCAAATCCGGCCCCGACTATATCGACCCCGGCTTCCACACCGCCGCCACGGGATTGTCCGGCGTCAATCTCGACAGCTGGGCGATGCCGCCATCGCTGCTCAACGCACTCGCCGCGCAAGCCGCCGACGACACCGATTTCGTCATCCTCGAAAGCGCCATGGGCCTGTTCGACGGCATTCCGGCCTCGCCCGGCCGCACCGGTTCGGCGGCCGACCTGGCGCGGCTCTACGGCCTGCCGGTGCTGCTGGTGCTCGACGTTTCCGGCCAGTCGACCACCGCGGCCGCCGTCGCCAAGGGTTTTGCCACCTACGATCCGGATGTACGCATGGCCGGTGTAGTGCTCAACCGGTTGGGCAGCGAGCGGCACCGCCGGCTGTCGGGCGACGCCATCGAGGCGATCGGCCTGCCGGTCGTCGGCGCCATCCTGCGCGATCCCACTCTGAACCTGCCCGAACGCCATCTCGGCCTCGTCCAGGCCGGCGAATATGACGACCTGATGGCGCATCTCGACCGGCTGGCCGACATGGCGGAGAAATCGCTCGACCTCGATGCGATCATGGCCCTGGCGACACCCTTCACCCCGGCGTCTGGCGGCTTCACCGACGCACTGGTGCCGCCCGGCCAGCGGATCGCACTGGCCGAGGATGCCGCCTTCACCTTCCTCTATCCGCATGTCGCCGCCTACTGGCGCAAGGCGGGTGCGGAAATCGTCCCGTTCTCGCCGCTCGCCGACGAAGCGCCCGACGAGACCTGCGATGTCTGCTGGCTGCCGGGCGGCTATCCCGAGCTTCACGCCGGCAAGCTCGCCGCCGCCGCGAATTTCCGCGCTGGGATGACCCTCTTCGCCGCGGCAAAGCCCATCCATGGCGAGTGCGGTGGCTTCATGGTGCTGGGCGAAGCGCTGGAGGACGCATCGGGCGACACGCATGCGATGCTCGGCCTGCTCGGCCATTCCACCAGCTTCGCCAGGCGCAAGATGAACCTCGGCTACCGCGAGGCGCGGTTGCGCGCCGACTGCCCGCTGGGCTCACAAGGTGCGCTGATCCGTGGCCACGAATTCCACTATGCGCAGATGACCTCTACCGGCAATGACGAGCCGCTGGCCGACCTCGCCGATGGCCAGGGCAATCCGATCGGCGCCTCGGGCTACCGGCGCGGCCATGTCAGCGGCACCTTTTTCCATGCGATTGCGAGAGGCTAGAGCATGAAGTTCAGGAATCTGGCCCTTTCACCGCGGCAGGTTGTCGACGACATCGCGCTATGCCTGGTCTTCTTCACCCGTCTGCCGCTGCCCGTCTTCGATTTTCGCGGCCGCAGCCTTGCCGCCGCGATCTGGGCAGCCCCCATTGCCGGACTTGTCGTCGGCCTGATCGGCGCCATCGTCTTTGCCACGGCCGAACGGTTTGGCCTGGCCATGGGGCCAGCGGCGGCCCTTGCTCTCGTGGCAACCGTGCTCACCACCGGCTGCCTGCATGAGGACGGGCTATCCGACGTCTCCGACGGCTTTGGCGGCGGCAAATCGCGCGGCCGCAAACTCGAGATCATGCGCGACAGCCGCATCGGTACATATGGTGCCGCGGCGCTGGGCCTGTCGCTGCTGATCCGCTGGAGCGCGCTGTCGGAGTTCGTCGATCCCACTCAGGCCCTCTTCGCCCTCATAGCCGCACACGCGGCCTCGCGCGGCCTGCTTGGCGCCTTCATGCATCTCTTGCCTTCAGCGCGGGTCGATGGCCTCTCGGCCGATGCCGGCACCGTCTCGCAGGAAACCGCCATCGCCGGCGCCGTGCTCGGCGCGATCCCGCTGCTCCTGCTTGGACTGGGCGGAGCCATCTTCGCGCTGATCCTGCTTGGCCTGCTGTTTGCCGCTTTCCGCGCCCTTTGCCTCAACCAGATCGATGGCCAGACCGGCGACACGATCGGAGCCTTGCAGCAGGCAAGCGAGATCGCGGTGCTGCTCGTCGCTTCCGTAGCGCTTTCCTGATCCTTTGGCCTGATTCTCTTGGCCTGATTCCTTTTCGGAGACTTTGCCCCCATGCCCTTCAAATCCCTTAGTGAATTGCGCGCCGCCTGCCTCGACCTGCCGGCCGGCAGCGATGCCGCGGCCAATGCGGTCGCCCGCCGCCAGGACACGCTGACCAAGCCGCAAGGCAGCCTTGGCCGGCTGGAGACGATCGCCGCCTGGCTGGCGCGCTGGCAGGGCCGCGACATGCCAAAACTCGACCGCGTAAAAGTCTTCGTCTTCGCCGGCAACCATGGCGTCACCGCGCAAGGCGTGTCGGCCTATCCTTCCGAGGTCACCGTGCAGATGGTGGCGAATTTCGCCGGCGGCGGTGCCGCCATCAACCAGCTTGCCCGCATGGCCGGCGCCGAACTCGACGTCATTCCGCTCGATCTCGACCATCCGACAGGCGATTTCACACAAGGGCCGGCAATGGACGAGAAGGCCTTTCTGGAGGCGGTCTCGGCCGGCTATGATGCCGTGACGAAGGATCTCGACCTGATCTGCTTCGGCGAAATGGGCATCGGCAACACGACGCCGGCGGCTGCCATCTCAGCAGCCCTGTTCGGCGGCGGCGCGGAAAAATGGACCGGGCGCGGCACCGGTGTCGACGATGCCGGCCTCAAGCGCAAGGTGGTCGCCATCGAAGCCGGGCTGAAGCGCCACGCCGCAGCGCTCACCGATCCGCTGGGTATTGCCGCGGCACTCGGAGGCCGCGAACTCGCCGCCATCTTCGGGGCGACGCTGGCCGCCCGGCATCTCGGCATACCCGTACTGCTCGACGGCTTCGTCTGCACCGCCGCCGCGGCCCCGCTGGCAAAGCTGCACCCGACCGCCCTCGCGCACACCATAGCAGCCCATGTCTCGGCGGAATCGGGCCACCGTGGCCTGCTCGAAGCCCTCGGCCTGCCGCCGCTGCTCGATCTCGGCATGCGGCTCGGCGAAGGCTCCGGCGCCTGCCTGGCCGTCAACATCGTCCGCTCGGCGCTGGAGTGCCATGCAAGGATGGCGAGCTTTGCCGAGGCTGGCGTTTCGGAGAAGTAGTTATTCATTCCCCGTATCGGGCCGACAAAGATGCCGTTGTCACGACAAAGGACGCATCTTCCCGTAACGGCGATTCTCAAATAGATTTTGCAGATGAAGAAATTTCATCCTGCCGCGGCTGCGGTGTTTATCGCCGGGGCGGTCGCTGTTGTGTTCCGTCACAGCAGCTATTCAAGTCATGGCCCGATCGACACCGGCATTTTCGTTGTCTTCCTGGTCTTCTTCTGGTGGCTCATCAGCGATTTCTCCGGGGGAAAAGACGGAATTGGCGCCAGCGATGCTGCAGCCGGGGAAAAGAGCCATGCTTTTCGATTCGGCCGGTTTCTGAGCCGCATTTTCCAACGCGGCTGAATCGCCACGAGATCCGGATAGCGCGGTTAAAGAATCACAGTCAGACAGCCTGCCCGAGACGCGCCAAACGCGTCTCGCTTTCAGGGTCTTTCCACCAACTCTTCTAGGAATTTGGTGGGTGCGCACAGGATTGAACTGTGGACCCGCTGATTAAGAGTCAGCTGCTCTACCAACTGAGCTACGCACCCACTCGGCCGGCAAAAACCGGCGTTGGCGGGCATATAGCCGCCACCATCGGTCCTGTCCAGCCCTGCCGGAATCATTTCCCGACAAATCGCTCCTGGGGTTCGTCATCCCTGGGCGAAGCAGGAGCAAAGCTCCGTCGCGAAGACCCTGGGATCCATGCCGGGACGCCAACCGAAGAACGCAACGGTGCAGAAAACATGTGCCTGCTAGCGAGCTGAAAACAGTAGACGAGGTGCGCTCAATCTGCACCGTCGGTATTCAGCCCGACGGTCGCGGCATGGATCCCAGGGTCTGCGCCGCGTCGCTTCGCTCCTTGCTCCGCCCTAGGATGACGACCGTAGCGCGATCACACGAAAAGCTTGCCCTCCGCCACCTTGATCGCGTTGCCGCCAATGCGCGCCGAGGCCAGTTTTCCGCCTTGCACGGTCAGTTCGAGGCGGATGCGCGAAGGCCGGCCCATCTCCAGCCCCTGCTCGATCCACAACTGCGAAATGCCGTCGGTCGGCGCGTCGAAATGCATGATGGCGCCGGCAAAGGCCGCTGCCGCCGAGCCGGTTGCCGGATCCTCATAGGAAGGCGTGCCGGGCACGATCATGCGCACATGGAAGGCGCTTTCGTGGTTCACCGTTTCGCGGCAGTAGACATAGGGACTGGCGAAGGCCCACTCGCTCTTGCGCGGCGCCAGTTCCGACCAGGCCTGGTTGTCCAGCCGGATGCGGCCCGCCGCCTCAAGATTGGCAACCGGGATGGTGACGTAGGGCACGCCCGCCGACCAGAACGCGACGCGGTGATTCTCGAAGCCGATCTCATGCGGCGTCAGCCCAAGCGCGGCACCGATCGCCTCCGGATCGGCATCGAGCTTCAGCGGCTCCGGCAGCTTCGCCAGGTCGAACTCGGCAAAAGTGTTGCCGTCATGCTTGCTGACGGCACACCGCACCGGGCCGATGTTTTCCTCCAGCACGAAGATGCCGGCGCCGCCCTCTTGCGCCAGTTCGGCCAGCGCGATCGCGGCGCCGACCGTCGGATGGCCGGCGAACGGCATTTCATAGTCGGGGGTGAAGATTCGAATGCGGTTTTTGTGCTTGGGATTGTCCGGCGGCAGCACGAAAACCGATTCCGACAGATTGAACTCACGCGCGATGGCCTGCATCGCCGCCGTGTCCAATCCCTTGCTGTCCAGCACGACGGCCAAGGGATTGCCGGCCAATCGCTCGGTCGTAAACACATCGTAGAGCAAGTAATTCCGGGTTTTCATTCCTGCCTCAATCCCAACATGGGCGAAATTTAATTTGATATTTGAACCAGTAAGCCTGATCTGTGCACAGATAGGGACATTGCGCATTATAGGGGTCCAGCGTGGACCAGATTGTCAATCTGCCAAAGACGGAATCGGATTCCGCCATCGAGACGGCGCTCGGGCTCGACAGAACGGGTCGGCGAAAGTCGCGCCGGCGCGGCTGGCTCTATGCGCTGCTGGCGTTGATCGTGCTCGCTGCCGCGCTCGGCGTCTATCAGTGGTATGCCGGCTCGCCGGCCAGGATCGATTACACCACCGTGCCTGCCGCCAAGGCCGACCTCACCGTCGCGGTGTCGGCGACCGGCACGCTGCAGCCCCTTACCCAGGTCGACATTTCAAGCGAACTGTCCGGCATCATCCGCTCGGTCTCAGCCGAGGAGAATCAGCAGGTCAAGAAGGGTGACGTGCTGGCGACACTCGACACGGTGAAACTCGAGGTCCAGATCGAACGCGCCGAAGCTTCGGCCAAGGCCGCCGCCGCCAATGTCGAGGACGCCACGGTTACGCTGGCCGAAAACGAGAAGGCGCTGGTGCGCGCCGCCGAACTGACCAGGCGTGGCATGGCGACCGACCAATCGCTTGAAGCAGCAACCGCCACGCGCGACCGTTCCAAGGCAGCGCTCGACAGTGCGCAGGCCAACCTCGCCATTGCCCAGGCCGACCTCAAGGCGCAGCAGACCGACCTTGCCAAGAGTACCATCTATGCGCCGATCGACGGCATCGTGCTGACGCGTTCGGTCGATCCAGGCCAGACGGTCGCCTCCTCCCTGCAGGCGCCAGTGCTGTTCATCATCGCAGCCGATCTCAGAAACATGGAATTGGTGGCGGCGGTCGACGAGGCCGACATCGGCGCGGTCAAGTCCGGCCAGCATGCCCGCTTCACCGTCGATGCCTTCCCCGAGCGGCCGTTCGATGCCGAGATTCGCGACATCTCCTACGCCTCGGTCACCACCGACGGCGTCGTCACCTACAATGCGCGGCTCGAGGTCGACAACAACGAGCTGCTGCTGCGGCCCGGCATGACCGCCACGGTGTCGGTCGTCACCAAGCAGGCCAAGGGTGTGCTCACCGTACCGGCCACCGCCTTCCGCTATCGCCCGGTCCAGCAGGCCGCCCGCGGCTGGAGCCTGAGCGACCTGTTTACCGGCCGCATGGGCCGCCCCGGCGGCAATCGCCAGCGCCAGGCCGCCACAGTGCCCGCCGATGGCTCGCGCACGCTCTATGTGCTGGAGAATGGGCGACCGCACCCGGTCAACGTCAAGATCGGCTCCACCGACGGCGAACTGACCGAGATCCTTTCGGGCCTGGACGAAGGCGCTCAGATCATCACCGCGTCGCAGCAGCGGAGCTGATGCCGTGGCTACGGGCGCGACCCTCATCACCTTCGACAAGGTCTGGAAGAGCTACGGCCAGGGCGAGGCCAAGGTGCATGCGCTGGCAGGCGTCGATCTAGCGATCCGGCGTGGCGAATTCGTTGCCATCATGGGTCCGTCCGGCTCCGGCAAGTCGACGGCGATGAACATCATCGGCTGCCTCGACACGCCGACGGCCGGAACCTATTGCTTCATGGGCATCGACGCCGGCCGGCTCGACCGCAACCGCCGCGCCATGCTGCGCAACCTTTATGTCGGCTTCGTCTTCCAGGGCTACAATCTGCTGGCCCGCACCACGGCAGCCGAAAATGTCGAACTGCCGCTGATCTATCGCGGTGTTGCCGCGCGCGAGCGCCGCGACCTTGCCATGCAGGCGCTGGCGGAGGTCGGCCTTGTCGGCCGTGAGCACCACACGCCGGCCGAGCTGTCCGGCGGCCAGCAGCAGCGCGTGGCGATCGCGCGCGCCATCGTCACGCGCCCGACGCTCCTCGTCGCCGACGAGCCGACCGGCAATCTCGACACCGCCCGCACGCACGAGATCATGGACCTGCTCACCCGGCTCAACACCGAGCTTGGCCTGACCATCGCCATGGTCACGCATGAGGCCGACGTCGCCGAATATGCCGAACGCACAATCCGCTTCCTCGACGGCCATGTCGCTTCGGATTCCAGGAAGCTGGAGATCGCACAGCCATGATCTGGGAAACCGTCCGCCTCTCGCTGCGCTCGATCCGCCGCAATGTACTGCGGTCGTTCCTGACGCTGCTCGGCATCGTCATCGGCGTTGCCGCCGTCATCGCCATGCTCACCATCGGCTCGGGCACCACAGCAAAGGTCAAGGCCGACATCTCCAAGCTCGGCAGCAATCTGCTGGTGGTCCGCTCCGGCCGTCCGGCCGGCCCCGGCGGACCGGGCGGGCTCGACCAGGTGGTGCGTCCGCTGGCCGAAAAGGAACTAGCCGCACTTGTGGCGCATCTCAGCGGTGCCCGCGCGATTTCGCCGGCCTCGCAAAAACAGGTGCGCGTCATCTTCGGCACCGAGAGCCTGACCTCGGGCGTCACCGGCACCGACAGCGCCTATCTCGATGCGCGCGACTGGAAGCTGGTGTCGGGCCGCCCGTTCAGCGATTCCGAAACCCGCTCGGGCACAGGCGTGTGCCTGATCGGCGAGACCGTGCGCCAGCAGTTCTTCGGCGCCGGCGATCCCGAGGGCGAGATCATCCGCGTCAACCGCACCTCCTGCAAGATCATCGGCCTGCTCGAGCCCAAGGGCTATACCGGCTTCGGCCAGGACCAGGACAATGTCGTGCTGATGCCGCTGCACGCCTACCAGCGCCGCATCGCCGGCAACCGCGACATCGACAACATCTACATCGCCGCCGACGACCGCACGCCGACCAGCGAGTTGCAGCCGCGCGTCGAGGACATCTTGCGAGACGCGCGCCGCATCACACCCGATCGCGAGAGCGATTTCGCCATCCGCGACATGACCCAGATCGCCGACGCCATGGCCAGCGCCACAACCACCATGACCGGCATGCTGGGCGCCGTCGCAGGCGTCAGCCTGCTGGTCGGCGGCATCGGCATTATGAACATCATGCTGGTGTCGGTCACCGAACGCACGCGCGAGATCGGCATCAGGCTGGCCATCGGGGCGCATGAAAAGCACATCCTCATCCAGTTCCTGGTCGAGGCGACGGTGCTGTCGCTGCTCGGCGGCATTATCGGCATCCTGATCGGGCTGGCGCTGGCCGGCCTCGCCGCGGTGACGCTGACCATCCCGTTCGCGCCGAGCCCGGCGGTGATCCTGCTCGCCGTCGGCTTTTCCGCCCTGATCGGCATGGTGTTCGGCTTCTTCCCTGCGCTGCGCGGCGCCAGGCTCGACCCGATCGACGCGCTGCGGCACGAATAGGCACCCGGTCGGAAGCGCGCCAGCGCTCCAACCGGTTTTGCACAGTCTTCGGTGTTTCCACCCTGCCCGCCGCTGTCGCCGCGCCGTTCGCGATGCTAGGGCAATTCACCTGGGTGGAGGAATGCGGGATGAGCAAGAAGGCGCGACTGGTCCTGGCGATGGTGGTCATCGAGGCAGGTCTTGCAGGCATCTGGTGGTATCTCGCCCGCTTCGGCATGGCCAATCCCGATCGCGTCACCGCTGACTTCCAGGCAGTCGTCGGCCAGACCATGGGTATGGCGATGGGCGGCTTGCTCGGCATCGGCTTCATCCTGTTCCTCGTCGCCGCCCGCAACGATCGCAACGCGGCGCAGAACAAGACGCGCCCTTAATTCCCGTTTGCGAAATGCCACTCGATCAGCGGCTTCATGTGCGGCGAGAGCCCATCCGGCAGGTCGGCGGCATGGCGGATGATCACCGGTCCCTCGATCTCCGGCTCGGTCTCGGTGGCGACGAAGGCTGAGATGCGCCTGGCGATCTCGTCGGCAGGCGCCGCCGCGTGGTAGCGGCGAAAGATCACCGTGCCGCTGCTGGTCGACATGGCATGGTAGCGCTTGCCGCGTTCCGCACCTGACAGGTCGAGCCCGGTTTCCTCGCGCACCTCACGGATCATGTTGAAATCGACGTCGACCAGCCCATCGCGAAAATCGATCGGCTCGAACGAGCCGGCGGCGAAATAGACGCGGCCGGCGTTGACTGTGTGAGGACCCATGCGGATCGCCACCAGCGCATTGTCGCCGGCCACCAGCATGGCATGGGCATAGGCATGCTCAACGCCCGAATTCTCGCGCCGCTTCCGCCACAGCATGAACGTCGAGTAATTGACCGCATGGCAGCGGCCGATGAGACGGCTGTCGCGGTAGGCAAGTTGCGACAGCAGCACCACCATGCCGTCGAACAGCGCCGGATTGGCCGCGATTTCGTGCTGCCAGTTCTCGGCGATCGCCTCTGCATTGTCCCTTGCGAAAGGGTGCGGACCGGGATCGAGCCGGACGTCGATGTCGTCGACCGGCAGGATGACGTTGCGCGGAAGGTCGAAACTCATGCGTCAGGTCATGTCCAGCGTGATCGCCACTGGGCAATGGTCCGATGCCTTCGGTCGGTCCCAGCCGGCGCGCGGAAACCGCTCGACCTCCTGCCCCGGCGGAAAGATGGTGCGCCAGGGCTGGCCGTTGCGGATGATGTCGGGAACGGCCGTTGCGTTGCTGGCGGCGAGCCCCTTCGACAACAGGATGTAGTCGAGCTGGCACAGATGCCGCTCTTCCGGTCCGCGCGTGTGGTAAAAACTCCAGCGGTTCATCTCCGGCCGCCGCTCGACGACGTTTTCGCAAAAGCCGCCTGCCGTCAGCACGTTGATGCAGGACAGGGCTTCGTCGACCACCTCGAAGCGATAGCCGTCGATCGCATCGCCGGCCACCTTCACGCGCTGGCGATAATCATTCATGTCGCCGCATATCGCCCAGCGTTTGTTGGCGGCGTGCTCCCCACCGAAGCGCTCCTCGATGATGCGGCGCACGGCCTGCGCTTCCGCGATGCGCACCGGCATCGTCGCCTCGCGCCCGTCGAGCCCGTTGCGCGGCGAGCCCATCGACTTGAAATGCACGAGATAGAGCGTCAGCGGCACACCGCCCACGGTGACGTCGATCTCCAGGCAGTCGCGCCGGAAAATGCGCTCATTGGCCTGATTGCCCAGTGCCTCGAGTTCCGGCGTGTGCAGCCCGAACTGCTCGTAGGTGACATAGGCATGGCTGGTCATGCGCACGAATTCGATCGGCTGGCCCTGCGCGGTCTCGTTGCGCATCATCACGGCAACGTCGATGCCGCGCGAATCATTGCCCGATGTGGTGTATTTCTGCCGGTAGCCCTGCCCCACCATCTTGAACAGATAGCCGTATTCGAAGGCCTTCAGCGCTTCGATGTTGTCGACCTCCTGCATGCAGATGATGTCGGCCCGGGTGGCAGCGATTGCCAGCGCCGTCAGTTGGCGCGTGTCGTCGGACTGGGCGATGGCGCGGGCCTGCTCCAGGATCCTGTATTCCGCCTCGCTCTGGATATCGAACAGCGCCAGCGTTCGATCCTCGTTGAGCTGGTTGCGATAGCCGGAAAAATCGAACCTGTTCATCAGGTTCTCGACATTGAAGGTGGCAAGGCGCAGCGACATGCCACGACCTTTGCCCGCAAGTGCTTCGGAAAACAAGCGCGCAAAACCACCATCTGAGATCGATTGGTCCTGGGCGCGTTCGCGTCATGGTTGACGGAACCTTTCCGTTCATCCGCCGTTCAGATGCAAACATCCATTGTTGCCTCATTCCTCGGGTGGGCGTGGGGCCTGTAACTCTTGGAGAGTGCAATGAGTTCGCTCTTTTCTTCCACGGTCAAATCGGGGCTGATAGCCCTCGGTATCCTGTCCGGCGTCACGGCACCGTCCGCCGCCGGACCGATCATGCAGCCGGATCTGTCGATACCCACCAGCACGGCGGCGCCGAATGTCACGCCGGTTCGCGACAGTTGGGCCGGCGGCAACAACCGTCAGTTCAACAACGACGATTGGAGATGGCGCCGGTCGGGCAATTGGGACGGCGGCCGTCGACACTGGCACGGCGGCGGCGGTAATTGGAATGGTGGAGACAACTGGCGTTGGCGCCATGGTCGCCATCACTATCGCGGCGGCCGTTATTACGATGATGGCGCGAGTGCCGCGATCCTGGGTCTTGGCCTGGGGCTTGGCCTCGGCAGCATGTACAACAATTACGACTACTATGACCGGCCGGCGCCGCGCCGCTACTACCGCGCGGGACGGCTTTCGAGCGCCCATGTCCAATGGTGCTACAACCGCTACCGGTCGTACCGGGCCTACGACAACACCTTCCAGCCCTACAACGGCCCGCGCCAGCAGTGCTACTCACCCTATTGAGCTGACCTGTAGCTGAGCCGACCGGCAGAATGAAAAAACGGCGCCACTTGGCGCCGTTTTTTGTTCTGGAAGCCGCTGTTTCGAGCGCTTGTGGATTTCGCTCAGTTCTTGGCCTTGTCGACCAGCTTGTTCTTGGAAATCCAGGGCATCATCGCGCGCAGCTTGGCGCCGACTTCCTCGATCTGGTGGCTGTCATTGTTGCGGCGGATGCCCTTGAAGCGGGACATGCCGGCGCGGTATTCCTGCATCCACTCCGAGGTGAATTTTCCCGTCTGGATGTCCTTCAGCACGCGCTTCATCTCGGCCTTGGTCTCGGCGGTGATGATGCGCGGGCCCGAGACATATTCGCCCCATTCGGCGGTGTTCGAGATCGAGTAGTTCATGTTGGCGATGCCGCCTTCATAGATCAAGTCGACGATCAGCTTGACCTCGTGCAGGCACTCGAAATAGGCCATCTCAGGCGCGTAGCCGGCTTCCACCAGCGTCTCGAAACCGGCCCGGATCAGCTCGACCAGACCGCCGCACAGCACGACCTGCTCGCCGAACAGGTCGGTCTCGCATTCCTCGCGGAAATTGGTCTCGATGATGCCCGAACGGCCGCCGCCGACGCCGCAGGCGTAGGACAGGGCCAGGTCGAGCGCATTGCCCGAGGCGTCCTGGTTGACGGCGACCAGGCACGGCACGCCGCCGCCCTTCTGGTATTCGCCGCGCACCGTGTGGCCGGGACCCTTCGGCGCGATCATGACGACGTCGACCGTCGACTTCGGCTCGATCAGGCCGAAATGCACGTTGAGGCCGTGCGCGAAGGCGATAGCGGCACCATCGCGGATATTCGGCGCGATCTCGTTCTTGTAGATGTCGGCCTGCAGCTCGTCGGGCGTTGCCATCATCATCAGGTCGGCCCATTTGGCGGCGTCGGCCACGCTCATCACCTTGAGCCCATCGGCTTCGACCTTCTTGGCGGTCGCCGAACCGGCCTTGAGACCGATGGCGATTTCCTTGGCGCCGGAATCCTTGAGGTTGAGCGCGTGCGCCCTGCCTTGGCTGCCATAGCCAATGATGGCGACCTTCTTGCCCTTGATCAGATTGAGATCGGCATCACGATCGTAATAGACGCGCATTTTGTCTTCCTTCCCGTTTTATGAATCAGAGGCCCTGCGGCCCGGTTTTTGCTCCGAAAAGAGCGAGAAACTGCTGCGTCGCGCGCGCGGCATCGCCGCCGATCGCCGCCTCAGTCAATTCCAGCCGGTCGCCAAGCAGCAGACGGATCTGCACGTCGCGGGCGACCAGCCCGAAAAAGGTGCGGAACGCCGTCTCGGCATCCGCAAAATCCAAAAGCCCGGTCCGTCGGCCGGCCTCAAGCACCGGCTTCAACCGTTTGGCCAATGCGAAGCGGCCGTTCTCAAGCACCACGGCGCCGAGATTGTCCTTACCCGAACCGGCATGGCTGACCGCCACCCGGTTGAGCGCAATCGAGGTGTCACTGGAGATCACCTTAAGCCAGTCCGAGGCAAAGCGTTCGAGGCTTGCGGTCAGCGAGGCAAGATCGAGCCCCTTGCCGTCAACCGGCGCCACCCGCACTTTCGAGGCCTGCCACTGCACCGTCGCCGTCAGCAGCCCGTCACGGTCGCCGAACCATTTGTAGAGCGTTTCCTTGGAGCAGCTGGCGCGGCGCGCCACGGCGGTCATGGTCAGTTGATCGCCCTCTTCGACCAGCAGCCGCAACGCTGCGTCGAGCACGGCCTTCTGTCGCTCTGTCAGCGCTTCGCTGGTGTCGATCTCGGGCACGCTGTGCAACACGCTCTTCTCTCGAAAGGTCGGGCCACCGGTCATTCCGATATGCCGTACCGTACGTTACGGTTCGGCATATTGCGCAATCCGAGGCCGCGCGCAAGAGGGCGGGCGCAAAATATCTGCAAGTGATGCGTTGCCGCGCGACAAGCCTCGCTAATCGGAGGCTGGCGGATGGCGCAATCGTCCAAGCAGTGCGGAGACCCTGGTCAATTCATCCGCCGACAGTTTGGCGCCAACCAGTTCGGTGATCGACCGTCCGTAGACAGCCCACATCTGGCGGCGTGTCTCGCGGCCCTTGGCGGTGATGCGGATGGTCTGGCCACGACCATCATCGGCCACCGTCAGTTTCTCGACGAGCCCATCGGCCTCGAGCCGGGCCAGCAGGCGCGAAATGTTGTATTGCGCGAACAGAGTGCGCTCGATGAGCTGGAACGGCCGCAGCCCGCCCTCGCCCGCCTCAGCGAGCTCATGCAGCACGTCGTACCAGGCAAGCGGCGGCAGGCCGGCGGCCTTCAACGCTTCTTCAGCGCTTTCCATCAGCTGGCGCGAAACGCGCATCAGGCGAGCCCAGGCCTTGATGGCTTCTGGCGAAGGCGTGGCTTTCTCGGTCATGGCCAAGCATAGGCAGTAGATGCATTTGCATCAAGCTTGACGATCGATGCATGTGCATCTATATAGATGCAAATGCATTAACCTTGGAAACCTCATGGCACACAAGCTCATCCTCGTCAGCCATCACCTCTGCCCCTATGTGCAGCGCGCCGCGATTTCGCTGGCCGAAAAGGGCGTGCCGTTCGAGCGCATCGATATCGACCTGGCCAACAAACCGGATTGGTTCAAAGCGATCTCGCCGCTCGGCAAGGTGCCGCTGCTGCGCGTACAGCGAAATGGCGAGGAAACGGTCATCTTCGAATCGGCCGTCATCCTCGAATTCCTTGAAGAGACGCAAGCCAATCCCCTCCACCCTGCCGACCCCTATGCCCGCGCCCGTCATCGCGCCTGGATCGAGTTCGGTTCGGCAACCCTCAACGCCATCCGCCGGTTCTATTCAGCCTCGACCGAAGCTGGCTTCCTGGCCGAATCCAGCGCGCTGTCCGCCATGTTCGATCGCCTCGAAGCCGAGCTGGCGGACGAGCCCGGCGGACCCTGGTTCGCCAGCAAGCACTTTTCGCTGGTCGACGCCGTTTACGGTCCGGTCTTCCGCTACCTCGATGTCTTCGACCGCATCGGTGATTTCGGCATTCTGGACGGCAAACCGCTCGTCCGAGCCTGGCGCAAAACGTTGAGTGAGCGCCCGTCGATCAGGCAAGCCGTGGCGCCGGACTATCCGCAGCGCCTGCATGCTTTCCTGCAAGCGAAGGGATCGCACCTTTCAGGCCTCATTGGCCAAAACGATCCAGCCACTTCGCCTCCGTCAGCCCAATTCGCTTGAACGGGTCGATCACTGTTCCCGCCACCATTGAGGCGAGAAACTGCGGCGCCGGCGGGATTTTTGCCACCGTCGCCACCAGCCTGTCGCGGATGAAGGGCAGCGCCACCGAATCCGACTGGTAGAACGGCGTGAATGCCAGCGACAGCGCCTGGAAGATGCGGACATGCCAGCGCCGCGCCTTCGCATAGGCCTCCAGTGCTGCCTCGACGTTTGACGCCCGCACCAGCGCATGGCTGAGCGCCGCCGCGTCGAGCAGCGCCATGTTGCCCCCTTGCCCGAGTTGCGGACTGGTGGAATGCGCCGCGTCGCCGATGACGGCCACTCGCCTACCGGCCGGAAGCTTCATCGTGTGGTGGCCGTAGCGGGCCAGCGAGAGCTGGTCGAAACTGTCGATCTGGCTGGTGTATGCCTCGCTCTGCGGCCACAGCCGGACCACCCTCTCCTTCCAGGCGTTCAGGCCGCGAACGCGCACCTCATCGGCATCCGACGGCTTCAGGCTCCAGAAGAAGGCCGCCATCTTTTCAGCGCCCGGCTGCGGCCGGCCGATCGGCAGCACGCCGATCATCACGCTCGCTTTGTCGTAGCGTTGCAGCAGCGCGTGCTCGTCGAAACCATCGCCGCGCCAGCCGAGCGAGGCCCAGAACGCGCCATAGGTGAGTGGCCGCGGCTCGCCTGGAGCGCTTTCGCGGCGCAGTTTCGAGCGCGAACCGCTGGCGTCGACGACCAGATCGAACGGCCCTGCCCTCCGCCCGTTGCCACAGATCAGCGTCGCCCGTTCGCCGGTCTCCAGGGCCTCGATCTCGACGCCGATCTCGATGGCGATCGCCTCGCTCTGCGCGGCGCGGAAAAGCACGCCGAACAAAGCCGCCCGGTGCACCGCCAGCCCGAAGCGGCCACCGCGTTGCGCATCGTAGCGGACATCGAGCACGGTACGGCCAGTGGAAGCATCCGCGCCATGCAGGCGGTCGATGCGGCTGCCCAGCGCCAGTATGTCGGGAAGCAGGCCAAGATCGGCCAGCACCGTCAGCCCTGTCGGCTGCAGGATCAGCCCGGAGCCGACCGGCTTCGGTTCATCGAAGCGCTCGAAGACCGTGACCCGATGCCCGGCACGCTTGAGATAGAGCGCCACGGCCAGTCCCGCCGGCCCGGCGCCTGCAATTGCGATATCATAGGAAATGCCAGTGCCCCCAAAGCCGGATTGGCCGGGACAATCCTTCAGCGGCGGGACGAAATCAAGCCGTCACCAACGGCTTTGCGCCGCAGGTCAGCCCTGGGCGGCATCAAAATCGGCGCGTGCGCCGCGCACCGCATCATGATTGAGCTCGGCCCACAGGATCAGCTGATGCAAGGCGCCGAACATCGAATGCCCGAGATCGGTCAGGCTGTACTCGACGCTCGGCGGCTTGGTCGGGAACACCTCGCGATGCACATAGCCGTCGCGCTGCAAATCGTAGAGCGTCTGCGTCAGCATGCGCTGTGAAATGTCCGGCACCAGCCGCCGCAACTCGCCGAAGCGATAGGGCTGCTCGGCCAAAGCCATCATCAGCAGCGAGCTCCATTTGCCGCTCACGCCCTGGATGACCTCGCGGACCGGACAATTGGCGAAGTTGCCGCCGCCGGAGACCGCCTTGTAGACCTCCAACTTCGATCTCAGATTGACGATCTTGCTGTCCACCGCTGGTTCCCTGCGCGTGCCTACCTCCCGAAAAACTGCCTTCTTTACGGCTCTGGGTCAATTCCTATTTTAGTGCTGGTCTCTTTTTGAGACCGCCACTCGAACCGCCTTAGCGGCGCAACGTCAGGATCTTCCATGACCCAAACCCTTCTCGTCACCGGCGCTTCCGGCCAGCTCGGCCGCGGCGTCATCAACCACCTGCTGGACACGTTCAAGGTCCCCGCGGGCCGGATCATCGCCACCACCCGCAATCCGGAAAACCTTGCCGAGTTGGCGGCGCGAGGCGTCATCACAAGGGCGGCTGACTTCGACGACACACTATCGTTGGAGGCTGCTTTCAAGGGCGCCGACAGGGTGCTGATCATCTCGACCGGCGAGATCGACCTGCTACACGGCAAGCGCCTGAGGCAGCACCAGAACGCGGTTGCCGCCGCTAAAAAGGCCGGTGTTTCCCACCTTCTCTACACCTCGATGCCCAACCCGGAACCGGTTTCGCCGGTGCTGTTTGCCAATGATCACTACGGCACCGAGCAGGCGATCAAAGCGAGCGGCATCCCCTATACGATCTTCCGCAACGGCTGGTACCAGGAGAACCTGTTCATGGCCCTGCCGCACGCGATCGCTTCGGGAAAATGGTACACGTCCGCCGGCGACGGCCGCATGGCGCACGGTGCGCGCGACGACATGGCGGCAGCGATCGCCGCCGGCCTCGTTGCCGCATCAAGCGAAAGCGAAACCTACACCTTGACCGGCCCGCAGGCCTACACGACGGCCGAGATCGCCGCCCTGGTAAGCGAGGTCACCGGCAAGCCGCTCGATGTCGTGCAGGTTCCGGATGAAGCTTTGACCGAAGGTGTGAAGGCCGCTGGCGTTCCGGAGGACTTTGCCCGCATCATTGTGTCGTTCGACGCCAACACGCGCGCCGGCCGTATCGCCATGGTGACCGACGCAATCGAGTCGCTTTCGGGCAGGACGCCAAAGACGTTGAAGCAATTCCTCGAGGCGAACAAGGTCGCCCTGGCCGGTTGAAGCGGAGTGACATGGACTGTGCCGTGAGGCACAGTCCATTCGCCGATCCGGCATGTGCCTAGATCGCCACCTGCGTGCCGATCTCGACCACGCGCCCGGTCGGGATCTGAAAGTACTCCGTCGCGTCGGCCGCCGTGCGGGCCAGGCCGATGAACAGCCGGTCCTGCCACACCGGCATGCCGGAATTGGGCGAGGCCTTGAGCGAACGCCGCGACAGGAAGAACGAGGTCGTCATGATGTCGAACTTCCAGCCCTGCTTGCGGCAGATCGCCAGTGCGCGCGGGATGTTGGGCTGCTCCATGTAGCCGAAGGTCAGCGTCACGCGCATGAACAGCTCGTTGACGGTCTCCATCTTGACCCGGTCGCTGTCGGGCACCACCGGCTGCGGCGCGGTCACCACCGAAAGGATGACGTTCTGCTCATGCAGCACCTTGTAGTGCTTCAGGCTGTGCATCAGTGCGGTTGGCGCACTGAGCGGATCGCTGGTCAGGAACACGGCGGTGCCTGACACCAGCTGAGGCTTCTTCTTCAACAGATTGCCGGCGAGGAAATCCAGCGGGATCTCGTTGCGTCGGGTCTTGTCGAACAGATAGCGGCTGCCGCGCACCCAGGTCCACATGGCCAGCACGACGGTGAAGGCCACGGCCAGCGAGGCCCAGCCGCCCTCGAACACCTTGACGATGTTGGAAGCAAAGAAGCCGACATCGATGAAGCCGAACAGCGCCGTAAGCGAGATTGCCACCCACAGCCGCCATTTCCAGATGCGCGTCATGACGACATAGAGCAGCACCGTCGTCACCAGCATGTTGCCGGTCACCGAAATACCGTAGGCCGACGCCAGCCTGCTGGACTCGCCGAAGCCGACCACCAGCATCATCACCACCAGCGCCAGCAGAAGATTGACGCGCGGCATGTAGATCTGGCCGGACTGTTTCTCCGACGTGTGCAGGATTTCGAGCCGCGGCAGCATGTTGAGCTGCACCGCCTGCCTGGTCAGCGAGAACGCGCCTGATATCACCGCCTGGCTGGCGATGACGGTAGCGGCGGTCGCCAGCACGACCATCGGGATCAGCGTCCAGCCTTCGTTCATCTCGAAGAACGGATGGCCGACGACGCCATTCTTGGCCAGCACGAAGGCACCCTGCCCGGCATAATTGAGCAGCAGGCAGGGAAACACGATCGCCAGCCAGGCCAGCACGATCGGCTTGCGGCCGAAATGGCCGAGATCGGCATAGAGCGCTTCGGCGCCGGTCACGGCGAGAAAGATGGCGCCGATGGTCACGAAGGCGACATCGGGCGAATTGATCAGGAAGGCGACGATGTAGTGCGGGCTCACCGCCCACAGGATTTCCGGATCGGCGATGATGTGGTTGAGGCCGGAAAGGCCGATGGCCAGGAACCATACCGCGGTCACCGGGCCGAACACCAATCCCACCCCGCCCGTGCCAAAGCGCTGCACCGCGAACACCATGGCAAGGATGACCAATGTCAGCGGCACGACATAGGGCTGGAAGGTCGGCGTGACGACATTCATGCCCTCAACCGCCGACAGCACCGAAATCGCCGGTGTGATGACGGCGTCACCGAAGAAAAGCGATGCCCCGACGATGCCGATAGCGAGCATCAATGCTGAACGCTTGGGGAAACTGCCGCGCGCCAGCGCCATCAGCGACAGCACGCCGCCCTCGCCGCGGTTGTCGGCGCGCAGCACGAACATGATGTATTTGATGGTGACGATGATCGTCAGCGACCAGATGATCAGCGACAGCACGCCGAGAATATCGCCGCGCTGGGCGACATTGCCGCCCGACGACGCCACCAGCGCCTCGCGAAAGGCGTAGATCGGGCTGGTGCCGATATCCCCATAGACGACACCGAGCGCGCCCAGCATCAGAACCTTGGTGCTGTGCTGTTCGACTTCCGAATGGCTCGATTGTTCGACGGGTTCTGCCTCACTACCAGTGTTGGTAAGGGCCATGGACGACACTCCGATAAGCGCGCGGTGCTCTACGCTTGCTGCGATGCAATATCAAGTGCCGTCGCGTAATGGCTGCCATGCCTGCCGCGCCAGGCTGCCCATCGCTACCATCCGCAGGCCTTGAGGAACCGACCCACCGTGCCGGCCATGCCATACTCCAACGCGTCGGCTGTCAACCCATGTCCGATCGACACTTCGGCCAATGCCGGAATGCGCTTGACCAGCGCCGGCAGATTGCCGACCACCAGATCGTGCCCGGCATTGACCTGCAGCCCGGCGGCAAGCGCAGCGTCAGCGGTTTTTCCCAATCTTTCCAGCTCCTTGGCCGCTTTGGCGGAATCTGTGTGATAGCTGCCATATGGACCAGTATAGAGCTCGATGCGATCGGCACCGGTGTCGCGTGCGGCCGCCACCCAATCGGGATCAGGGTCGGAAAACAGCGACACGCGAAAGCCCCCTTTTTTCAAGCGTTTGACGATCGGTGTAAGGAACGCGGCCTGGGTGGCGAAGTTCCAGCCATGGTCCGATGTCGCCTGGGCCGGATCGTCCGGCACCAAAGTCACCTGCTCAGGCTGATGCTTTTCCACAAGCAACAGGAAATCCTCGGTTGGATAGCCTTCGATGTTGAATTCCGCGCGCGGAAACTCGTCGTCGATCAGCAACCGAATCTCAGGCAGATCGGAGCGTCTTGTGTGCCGCTCGTCGGGACGCGGATGCACCGTCAGCCCATGCGCCCCGGCCGCCAGCGCAATGCGGCCGAGGCCGGTCACGCTTGGCCACGGCAGGTCGCGGCGGTTGCGCAGCATGGCGATGGCATTGAGGTTGACGGAGAGCTTTGCAGGCATGCGGGCGGCCTCGGAAATCATTCAACGCGCCCACCTATAATGCCTTTGACGGGAACAGTAATGCCTTTGGTGGGAACAGACTGGGGGTTTCGGGTGTTCCAAGCCTGATGAACGAGCCGGGAAAGGAAAGCGCCGATGAATTTTCTCGATGAGGTTCCGGCAATTCGCCGTATCGAGACCAGCCGCGACGACCTTTTCGCCATCGATGTCGTCGGGCACGTTTCCGCGGCCGACGGTGAAAATCTTTTCGGGCTGCTGGAGGCAGCCTATGCCCTGCATCCGCGCATCGATGTGCTGGTGCGCCTCGTCGACCACGATGGCGTCGACTGGGCCGACATCGCGGACGAGACCCTGAAGCAGGGCGCGATCCATGCATTGAAACATGTCGGCCGTTGCGCAACCATCGGCGAACCGGACTGGATAGCGGACGCACAACGCTTTCTGCCGTCCTCCCCGCCCGTTGAAATCAGGCACTTCAAGGCGGAGGACGAGGCCGCCGCCTGGCAATGGCTTGCCGCGCAGCCTATCGGAGCAACAGCATCCGGCGCCCCTACCTGACGATCGTCAGCCGCTCGGCCGCCCGCGTGATGGCGGTGTAGAGCCATCGCTGGCGGGTTTCCTTGAAGGCCCAGCTTTCATCGAACAGCACGATCTCGTTCCACTGCGAGCCCTGCGCCTTGTGCACGGTCAGCGCGTAGCCATAGTCGAAATCGTCGAAGCGCTTCTTCTGCTGCCACGGGATGTCGGCATCGGGATCCTCGAACGCCGCCTTGAGCAGCTTGATCTTGGCGACGCCGCGATCCGGATCGTCCTCTTCCGGCGACACCAGAAGGTTGATGCCGGGCTTCACCGTCTCGCGCGACGAGGTCATCACCTTCCACAGCGAGCCGTTGAGCAGGCCCTTGGCCGGATCGTTGCGCAGGCAGACGAGCTTGTCGCCGGCCTGCGGATAATCGGCGTTGAAGCCCTTGAGCTCGCGCAGCCGCTGATTGTAGCGGCGACGCGTGCGGTTGGTGCCGACCAGCACCTGGTCCGCCTTCAGCACCAGCTCCTGGGTAACGTCTTCCTTGCCGATCACCTGCGCCGTGCCATAGTCGCCACGCATGAATTCACGGCCCTCGCGCACATCGAGCGCCAGCCGCAGGATCGGGTTGTCGCGCGCCTGCCGGTGGATTTCGGTCAGCAAAAAATCCGGCTCGTGGTCGGTGAAGAAGCCGCCACCCGAGATCGGCGGCAGCTGACCGGGGTCGCCCAGCACCAGGATCGGCGTGCCGAAACTCATCAGGTCGCGGCCGAGCTGCTCGTCGACCATCGAGCATTCGTCGATGACGACCAGTTTCGCCCGCGTAATCGGGCTCTGGCGGTTAAGCGAGAAGGTCGGCGACATCGAGGTCTTGCCGGTGACCTCGTCCGATACCGATTCCTCGCCCTTCGGCCGATAGATCAGCGAATGAATGGTGCGCGCATTGACCGCGCCCTTGGAGCGCAGCACCTGCGCCGCCTTGCCGGTGAAGGCGGCGAACTGCACCTGGCCGTCGACATGTTCGGCGAAATACCGCGCCAGCGTCGTCTTGCCGGTGCCGGCATAGCCGAACAGCCGGAACAGCTGCGGCTGGCCGGTCTTCAGCCATTGGGCGACCGCCTTCAGCGCGTCGTCCTGTTGGGGAGAGAATTCCATCAGCGCGAGAGACCGGATTCGCAAGGGAAAGACAAGACAGCCGCCACCATCATCGATGCGCCGGGACGCTTCAATGCCGCCGACGGGTCAGGCTATCAGGCGCAGACAAGAACGTAAAGGGAACATACAAGCTCACCCCATACCTTATCGAATCGGCTGGGGATCGTTTTCCAGCAGGATCGGCTTGCCGTGCGGCGTGGCATGCGCGGCGCGCTCCCAGGCTTCAGCCATAGCGTCGACATCCGACTTGGCGGCCAGCCCTTTGGTGGCAAGCAGGCTTTCAAGCGCGGCCAGCCAATGTTCGTAATAGTCATGGCCGTCAGCCGCGGCGCCTGGCTTCCTCACTTCGATCGACAGCGCCTGCGCCCACTCGCTCCACGAAAACAGGCCCTTGTCGTGCAACGCCACCGTCATGGCGAACGCCTCAGCCTGCCACGGCTCGGCAAACACCGGCGCATCGACGCCCGGCGGCAGCTCGGGCAGATCCGTATCACGCCGGCTCAAGATAGCTCTCCCAGGCGTCTATCGACACGCTTAGCGTCGGGTCGGCGCCCTCGCCCCAGATTTCCGGCCCTTCGAAAACCACGGTGTAGACCCATTGCGGATTTTCGCCGTGTCCATGCGCGTTGCTGTCGGGGAACACGAAACCGTCGTGCACCGTCTCAATCACCCCTTGCTTGGCGCGCGCATAGCGCGGCAGCCGCGTGTGGCCGGTCGGGTTGAAATTCTTGGTCCGCACGGGATCGCCGGCCTTGAACCGCGCCGGCCGCGCCACCGGCCGGTCGCAAGGACCACCCTTGGCCAGCACCCCAGGCGCATTTTCTGCCTTCAGCACCCTCTTGGGCGTCGCTGCCGGATCGACTGCCTTGCCCGCTTCAAGATCGCGCTCGCTGACGAAGCCATGGCGCTTCAACAGCACCTCCAGCGCCTTGATCCATATCTGGTAGTAGCTCGATGAATAGTAGACAGCCGGATGCAGCGATTCCCGCGCGTGCCGGCTCTCGTCGATGTTCCACGCGCCCATGGCGCCGGCAGTCAGCGTCACGCCGAGCGCCCGCCTTTCCCATGCGGCATGGAAATACGGCTCGTCCTTTTCGGGCGCGACGGGGCCGAACCCCATCTGCCCGCCGAGATCGTGCGGCCCGTTCATGCCGGCTGCCCCTCTATTTCAGGTCTTTGGGCCAGGCCGGTCCCGATCATCGCGTCACGGCTGACCAGCTCCGCCAGCCGCTCCTCGCTCCAGCCCTCGGTGCCCTCAGGCCGCATCGGCACGACGAGATAGCGCAGCTCCGCGGTCGAATCCCAGACGCGTATTTTTGTCCCGGCCGGCAGCGTCAGTCCAAATTCTTCCAGCACGCCGCGCGGATCGATCACCGCGCGCGAACGATAGGGCGGCGCCTTGTACCAGACCGGCGGCAGGCCGAGCACCGACCACGGATAGCAGGAGCACAGCGTGCAGACGACGAGATTGTGCGTCTCCTCGGTGTTGAACACCGCCTGCATGTGCTCGCCTTGGCGGCCGGTATAGCCCCGCGATTCGATCGCCGCCGTCGCGTCGAGCTTCAGCCAGTCGGCAAAGCCAGGATCGCTCCAGGCTTTCGCCACCACCCTGGCGCCATTGCGCGGGCCGATCTTCGTCTCGTAGGTGTCGACGATGACGTCGATCGCGGCCGGATCGATCAGCCCCTTCTGAGTGAGGATGGTTTCCAGCGCGCGCACGCGGGCGGCAAACGGATCGAGTTCGTTGTCGTGGTCATGATCGTGTGACATGGCCGCAAACTACGTTTCCAGTGATGCCGCCGCAAGCGCAACGGCTTGGGCCAACGGCACATGGCGCTGGCCCTGTCACATCATTCGGCCGCCGCCTGCTGCGGTTCTGGCAGCATGTCTTCCCTAGGCTTGAACAGCGAGGGCTGATCCCCCGCTTCGACCGGGCCCGTCTCGCCCTTGCGCTTCGACCAGAGCCCGACCAGCCAGCCCGAGAAATTCTCCATGTAGACATAGATCACCGGCGTCACGAACAGGGTCAGTGCCTGCGAGGCAAGCAGGCCGCCGACAACGGCAACGCCCAGCGGCTGGCGCAGTTCGGCGCTGGCCCCGGTGCCGAGCGCAATCGGGAACGTGCCCATCAGCGCCGCCAGCGTCGTCATCATGATCGGCCTGAACCGCATCAGGCAGGCCTTGTGGATGGACTCGGTCGCGGACATGCCTTCTCGTCCCAGTTCAAGCGCGACGTCGACCATCATGATGCCGTTCTTCTTGACGATGCCGATCAGCATCAGGATGCCGATCACCGCGATAACAGACAGATCCATGCCGGCGAAGCGCAGCGCAACGACCGCTCCCAGCACGGCCGATGGCAGGCCGGTAAGGATGGTCAGCGGGTGGATGAAGCTCTCGTAGAGGATGCCGAGCACGATATAGATGGTCAGGATTGCGCCGCCGACCAGAAAACCCTGGTTGGCAAGAGAATCCTGGAAGGTCTTGGCCGTGCCGGCAAAGGTCGTCGAGATCACCGTCGGCATGCCGATCTGCTCCTTGAGCGCATTGATGCGCGTCACGCTGTCGCCCAGCGCCACGCCCTGCGGCAGATTGTAGGAGATGGTCACGGCTGGAAGCTGGCCGAGTTGGTTGACCGTCAGGGCGCCGGCAGTGCGATCGACCCGGGCGAAGGCGCCGAGCGGAACAAGACTGCCGCTCGCCGTCCTCATCTGGATGGCCAGCATCCGCTCGGGCGACCACTCGATTTTGGGGTCGAGCTCGGTGATGACTTCGTAGCTGTCGGCCGAACCGAAGATTGTCGAAACCTGGTCGGTGCCGAACCCGCCATAGAGGGCGGAGCGCAATGTGTCGGTGTCGATACCGAGCTGGGCGGCCTTGTCGCGATCCACCACCAGCGTAGCCTGCAGCGCATTGTTCTGCAGGTCGCTGGTGACGTCGGTGAAGTTCGCATGATCTGCGGCCATCGCGTCGTTCAGTTTCTGCGCCCAGATATCGGTCAGGCCGGTATCAAGGCCCTGAACCACGAGCTGGTAGGCGCTGGCCGACGACCGCGAGCCCAGCCTCAAATTCTGCACCGGCTGCATATAGGTCTCGATGCCCGCCACGCCGGCCAGTTGCTTGCGCAGATCCGAAAGCACCTTCTCGATATCGGGGCGCTGGTCCTTGCCCTTGAGCTGGACGAAAAGCTGCCCCTGGTTGAGCGCATTGTTGCCGCTGCCCGCCGACCACGCCACATGGTCGACATAGGGCGAATGCGAGAAGACACTGGCGACCTGTCCTTGCAGCCTGGACATGGCGTCGAAAGAGATGTCCTGACGTGCGATGGTGGTCACCGATATCTGGCCGATGTCCTCCTGCGGGAAGAAACCCTTCGGCGAAGTCTGGATCAGCCACACCGACGCTGCCGCGGTGCCGACGAAGACGAGAAACACCAGGAAGGTGTGCCGCAGGCAGAAACTCAAGACCCGGTCGTAGCCGCGGGTGACGAGGTCCGGCTTGTGCCCGGGGCCATGCTTGTCGCGGTCGGCTTTGGTCACCGACAGCAGCCGCGAGCACAGCATCGGCGTCAGCGTCAGCGACACGAACATCGACGCCAGGATGGCGACCGTCACCACGACGGCGAACTCGTTGAAGATGCGCCCGATGACGCCACCCATCAGCAGCACGGGGATGAACACCGCCACCAGAGAGATCGAGATCGAAATGATGGTGAAGCCGATTTCGCGCGCGCCCTTCAGCGATGCGTCGAAGGCCGACAGCCCGTCCTCCTCCATATGGCGGAAGATGTTTTCGAGCATCACGATGGCATCGTCGACGACGAGGCCGACCGCCAGCGTCAGGCCCATCAGCGATATGTTGTCGATGGAAAAGCCGAACAGGAACATCGCGCCGAGCGTGGCGATCAGCGAGATCGGCACCGCCACGGCCGGGATGATGGTCGCCGTCACCCGGCGCAGGAACACGAAGATCACCATGACCACCAGCGCGATGGTCAACAGCAGCGTGAACTGGACGTCATCGACGGCCTGACGGATCGAACTGGAGCGGTCGTTAAGCAGCTTGATGTCGGCGGCGGCCGGCATCTGGTCCTTGAAGGACGGCAGCATGGCCTTGACCTTGTCGACGACGTCGACGGTGTTGGCGTCGGGCTGGCGCTGCACCGCCATGATGATCGCGCGCGTACCGTCATACCAGCTCGCCGTGGTCGTCGTCTGCACCGAATCGACCACACGGGTCACCTCGCCCAACCGCACGGGGTGACCGTTTTTGGTGGCGATGATGATGTTGGAGAAGCCGGCGGCGTCGGTCAGCTGCGTGTTGGCGGTGATGGTAAGCTGCTGCTTGTCGTTCTGCAGCACGCCGAGCGGCGTGTTGCTGTTGGCCGAGGCGACCGCCGCCTGCAGCTGATCGATCGAGATGCCGCGCGCGGCAAGCGCGGTCGGGTCGATCTGGATGCGCACCGCGTATTTCTGTTGGCCGAAGATCGAGACCTGCGCCACGCCGTCTATGGTCGACAGCGACGGCGAGATGACATTTTCCGCGAAAGCATCGAGATCGGTCAGCGGAACCGTGTCGCTGACCAGCGACATCAAAAGGATCGGCGCGTCGGCCGGATTGACCTTGCGATAGCTCGGCGGCGCCGTCATCTGCGGCGGCAATGATTTCTGCGTGCGCGCGATCGCCGCCTGTACGTCGGCTGCTGCCGCGTCGATGTCGCGGTTGAGCACGAACTGGATGGCGATCGAGGTCTGGCCAAGCGAGTTCGTCGTCGAAATGGAATCGATGCCGGCGATGGTGGCGAACTGCTTGATCAGCGGGGTCGCCACCGAAGTGGCCATGGTTTCCGGCGAGGCGCCGGGCAGCGAAGCCGAGACGTTGACCACCGGGAATTCGGCGCTGGGCAGTGCCGCCACCGGCAGGAACTTGTAGGCGAACAGTCCGCCCAGCACGAGGGCGAACGACATCAGAAGGGTGGCGACAGGCCTGCGTATGCAGAATTCGGAGATCATTGGGCCGCCTCGCCGGCTTTGCTCGCCTCGGCCACCTTCGGCGCGGCATCGGCCGTGGCCTTGCCCTCATGCACCGCGGCGCCGTCCTTCAGCCTCGTCTGGCCCTCAGTGACAACTTTCTCGCCGCTTTTCAGCCCCTGGCTGACGGCGCTGTTGTCGCCTTCGGTCAGCGCCACCTGCACCGGCCGCATCTCGACCGTGTTGTCCGGCTTGACGACATAGACGAACGGCCCCTTCTGGCTTGGCTGCACCGCGACCGTGGGAACCGATGTCATCTGCGGCATGATGCCGGCGTCGAGCACGACATTCACATACTGGCCTGGCCATAGCGAAAGGTCGGCATTGGGAATGCTTGCCCGCGTGGCAATCGTGCCCGACGCGGTGTCGACGCTGGAGTCGACGAAATCGAGCGTGCCCTTGCCGATCGGCGTCGGATCGCCGTCCTTGGTCAGTGTCACCGCGCCCTGCTGCGGGTTGGCGAGCGCCTTGTGCAGCAGGGCCAGGTTACTCTCGGGAAGATTGAAGTTGACCTGCAGCGGGTCCATCTGGGTGATGGTCACCAGCGGGGTCGCCGTGCTGCTGTTGCCATTGCTGACGGTGACGAGATCGCCGACGGCGACGCTGACAGCACCCAGCCTGCCGGAAATCGGCGCCGTGATCGTGGCGAAGCCAAGCTGGACATTGTCGGCGTCGATTGTCGCCTTGTCGGCATCGACAGTCGCCGCGGCAGCCTTCTGCGCGGCGACGGCCTGGTCGTAGGTCTGCTGCGTTCCGGCCTGCTTGGCGACCAGATCCTTGGCGCGCTGGAGATCGGACTGCGAGCTGGCGAGCATCGCCTGATCCTTGGCCAGCGCCGCCTGGTCCTTGGCAAGCTGCGCCTTCAGCGCCCGGTCATCGAGCGAAAACAGCAGATCGCCGGTCTTGACCATCTGCCCGTCCTTGACGTCGATGGACACGATCTGGCTGGACACCCGCGCGTTGATGTTGACGACGGCGGGAGAGGAGACGAAGCCGATCGCATAACGCCGGATCGGGAAATCGGCTGTCGAGGCGACGGCCGAGAGGATGGAGGCCGAGCGCCCCGCATTGTCGGCCTTCTTGTCCGAAGCCGCGGCCTGTTTGTCCGGCGCGGCAACCTGCTTTGCGCCGATGATCTGCTGGACCCTGCCAAGCGCGTCAGGCGAAAGATAGAGCCACCCGGCCGCACCCAGGCAGGCGACGGCCAGCAACGAAAGAACGACTTTTCCACGCATGGTCAAAGGCCCTCTCCACCCGACACGTCGTGGTCCGATGGTTCTATTCCAACGCGGCCCGTTGCCGCGATTTCGCCGAATAGATAGGACACGCCTTTGTCGGAAAAGGGCCAAAAGGCGGCATTACGAAGATTTAATGTGCACTGCACAATGGATGTGCAACACGGGGCCTGGCTCCCGATCCGGGGGCGGTCCGCCGAGAGTCCGGATCCCGTCCCCTACGATGAGATGGTGCCGCCCACGGCCTACCTTAGCATCGGCCAAAGCGTCGCCGCCAGCAGCACGCCCATGGCGATGTTGAACCATTTCAGCCGTACCGGGTCCGACAGGAAACCGCGCAGTGCGGTGCCGAACCCAGCCCACACCGAGACGCTCGGCAAATTGACGATGGTGAAGGCCACGGCGATCAACACCACCGACAGGAACGGGTGCTCGGCATTGGCATAGACGGCCATGGCGGTGATCGCCATCACCCACGCCTTGGGATTGACCCACTGGAATGCGGCCGCCTCGATGAAGCGCATGGGCCGCGCATTCGTCTCACCCTTGCCGGTCAGCGTGCGCGACATGGCGATCTTCCACGCAAGATAGAGCAGGTAGGCACCGCCTGCGATCTTCAATCCGGTGTGCAGCGCCGGAAACGCCGTCAATACAGCGCCGAGGCCAAGACCGACGGCAAGCAGCAGCACGAGGAAACCCATGCTGATGCCCAGCATGTGCGGAACGGTTCTGACGAGGCCGAAATTCACGCCCGATGCCAGAAGCATGAGATTGTTCGGCCCCGGCGTGATCGAGGTCACGAAGGCGTAGACAAGCAGGGCAAGGAATGCGTCGAGCGACATGGATATCCTCCCTGACAAGTCAGCACCGGAAGCCTCTCTATGGAAGCTGGCTGGCGCGTTCGGCGCCAGCCCCGCCGAAGTCCTACATCGCCTGCGGGCCGCGGTTCAACGCCGCCACGCCGGTGCGGCAGATTTCAACCAGGCCGAGCGGTTTCATGATGGCGATGAACTGGTCGATCTTGGAGCCCTTGCCGGTGATCTCGAAGATGAAATGCTCGGTGTTGGCGTCGATGACGCTGGCGCGGAACGCATCGGCCAGCCGCAACGCCTCGACCCGGGCCTCGCCGGTGCCGGCGACTTTGACCAGCGCCAGTTCGCGCTCCAGCGGCCGCTCCTGGCCGGATTCATGCGAACGCACGGTCAGGTCAACGACGCGGTGCACCGGCACTATGCGCTCGAGCTGGTGCTTGATCTGCTCCAGCACATGCGGCGTGCCGCGCGTCACGATGGTGATGCGCGACAAATGCTTCTCATGCTCGGTCTCGGAGACGGTCAGGCTCTCGATGTTGTAGCCACGCCCGGAAAACAGGCCGATGACCCTGGCAAGCACGCCCGGCTCATTGTCGACCAGCACGGAAAGCGTGTGGTTTTCCGGCTTCTCCGTCTCCTTGGCGATGAAATAGGCGGAGCCGGTCGGTTGTAGCTGTGCGTTCATGACATGAATCTCGATTTCAAGCTCTTGAGCTAATTCTCTGTTTGCGCAGGGCTTTCTCGCGACAGCCCTGCCTTGGTTCTGCTGGCTACACCAGTTCCCTGCCCTTGGCGTCGATGGCGTTGGCCACCGCCTCGTCGGTCGCCTCGTCGGGCAAGAGCATCTCATTGTGCGCCTTGCCCGATGGGATCATCGGGAAGCAGTTGGCGAGCGTCGCCACGCGGCAGTCGAACAGCACCGGCTTCCTGACCGAGATCATCTCCTTGATCGCGTCGTCCAGTTCGTCCGGCTTCTCGCAGCGAATGCCGTGTCCGCCATAGGCCTCGGCCAGCTTGACGAAGTCGGGCATCGCCTCGGTGTAGGAATGCGACAGCCGGTTGCCGTGCAGCAACTGCTGCCACTGCCGCACCATGCCCATATACTGGTTGTTCAGGATGAAGATCTTGATCGGCGCGTCGTGCTGCACGGCAGCGCTCATCTCCTGCATCGTCATCTGCACGGAGGCGTCGCCGGCAATGTCGATGACCAGCGCGTCGGGATGCGCGATCTGCACGCCGAGCGCCGCCGGCAGGCCGTAGCCCATCGTGCCCAGCCCGCCTGACGTCATCCAGCGGTTCGGCTTCTCGAAATGATAGTGCTGCGCCGCCCACATCTGGTGCTGGCCGACCTCGGTGGTGATGTAGGTGTCCATACCCTTGGTCAGTTCGTAGAGCCGCTCGATGGCGTATTGCGGCATGATCACGTCGTTGTTCATCTTGTAGGCGAGCGAGTCGCGCGCACGCCATTTGGCGATCTGCTCCCACCAGGGGTAGAGCGCCTTCTTGTCGGCCTTGGCGCTCGCGCGCCACAGCCGCACCATATCCTCCAGCACCCGGCCGACATCGCCGATGATCGGCACCTCGGTGTGGACATTCTTATTGATCGACGATGGATCGATGTCGATGTGGATCTTCTTCGAATTCGGCGAGAACGCGGTCAACCGGCCGGTGATGCGGTCGTCGAAACGGGCGCCGATGCAGATCATCACGTCGCAATCATGCATGGCCATGTTGGCTTCATAGGTGCCGTGCATGCCGAGCATGCCCATCCAGTTCTTGCCCGATGCCGGATAGGCACCGAGGCCCATCAGCGTCGAGGTAATCGGGAAACCGGTAAGATCGACCAGTTCGCGCAGCAGATGGCTCGCTTCCGGGCCGGAATTGATGACGCCGCCGCCGCTATAGATGATCGGCTTCTTGGCGCTGGCCATCAGCTCGACCGCCGCCTTGACCTTTTCCAGGTCGCCCTGGACCTTAGGCTGGTAGCTGGTGCGCGGCGCTATCTGCGGCGGGACGTAGAATCCCCTGGCGAACTGCACGTCCTTCGGAATATCGACGACGACCGGACCCGGACGGCCGGTGGTCGCGACATGGAAAGCCTCGTGGATGGTGGCGGCGAGTTCGTTGACGTCCTTCACCAGCCAATTGTGCTTGGTGCAGGGGCGGGTGATGCCGACCGTATCGCATTCCTGAAAAGCGTCGGAGCCGATCAGCGAGGTCGGCACCTGCCCCGTCAGGCAGACCAGCGGGATCGAATCCATCAGCGCGTCCTGCAGCGGCGTCACCGCATTGGTGGCGCCGGGGCCGGAGGTCACCAGCATGACGCCGGCCTTGCCGGTCGAACGCGCATAGCCTTCGGCCGCATGGCCGGCGCCCTGCTCGTGGCGCACCAGTATGTGCTCGACATCGTCCTGCTGGAAGATCTCGTCATAGATCGGAAGGACAGCGCCGCCGGGATAGCCGAAGACATGCTTGACGCCATTGTCCTTCAGCGCCTGCACCACCATTTCGGCACCTGTCATCTCGCGCCGCTCGTTCTGTCCGTTGCTCATCGGTCTGGTCCCGTACTGTCGCCATTTGGCGTTTGCTGGTCGTTTAGTCGTGTTTCAGGCAATAAAAAAGGCCCCCGAGGGAGCCTGTGTCTTGCGCATGGGGGGTTTTCGCCCGGCGGTTACACCGCCTTGCCCACGCGCTTTCCTACGAGAATGAGTGCCGTTTTCATGGTGGCGGACACTAAGGGCGGGAAAGGCGGCCTGTCAACGGGAAAAATCGCGCCGGCGCGCGCAGCGTGCCGACGCGACTGCGGTGTCAGCCCGGCGCCTTGCAGCGGGAAACGCGTGGATCGCATTTGGACGCCTTCCTGGCCTGCATCTTCGCTGGCGGATGGTGGGGTGCCACCCTTGCCGGGGCATGGTGCTGGGGCATGCGCATTGCCAACGCTTGCTGATGCGGCTTTTGTTGCCCGGCTCCGCGTGCAAGACGCTGCCCCGAAACCGGCCTGGACGAAACCGGCTTGGGCGACCCCCGGTTGAGCGACGATTTGACAACGATGCGTCCGTCGCCTGTGGTCCTGTCGGCATGCAGCTTGAGCGCATCGGCCTTCGCGCCGTTGCCGGCGACCATCCGCTTGCTCACCGGCTTCACGACCACCGGATTGCTGGCAGTCACCGCGCCAAGGGAATTGGCCTTGTCGCCGGTCGCAGTCTTGGGACCCGCCAGGATTTGCCCGTTCCCCTTTGTATTGCCGGCAAGCCTCTTGATCTCGGCGCCCCTGGAAACATCGAGCCGTGCACTGGCAAACACGCCTTTGCGAGGCGGAACCAGTTTTGCCGCCTTGATCGATTCGATGACGGGCTTCGGGAGTTGCTGCAGCCGGGGTCCGGCATTGATTGCAACGACCTGATTGCCAAGTCGCACGCGCGGTGCATTGTTGACCACGACCGTCTGGTTGATGATCGTCGTGTTGCGCATGATGACGACGTTCTCCTGCACCGGCCGCACCACCCTGACCAGATCGACCGCGCCGATCGCCGCCACAGGCACGAAACACCACCAGGCGTCGTCGAAGGCGACACCGACGTCGGGCGGCGCTGGAGCCCAGCCGACATCATTGCCGCCCTGACGCCACACCACCCAGGCTGGCGCCCATTGATCGCCGGCGATCCACACCCAGCCGAAATCGGGATCATACGCCCAGCGGCCATAGTGATAGACGACATCGCCGAATGGCTCGGTGGACTGCCAGTACCAGCCATCGTCGGTCCAGACCCACCTGCCTTCGGTGTACGGCCGCCATTCGGTACGGACCGAGGGAACCCAGACATCGCCGAATCGGGCCGAGGTTCGCCATCCGCCATAATTCGAAAGCCTTTCGCGGACGGTGACGGCAATTTCCGCCGCATGCGCCTGCGTTCCGGGCAGCACCAGCGGGCCGGTCAGGGTCGCGCTCAAGGCCATGACCGCGGCCATTGCTGCTGCGCGTCCACGCCGGCCAAGGGAGCGACATGAAGACGCTTGGATAAAAGGTATGATGATCATAACGGGCTCCAGAGTTCCGCATCCAGAAAATCCCGGGAACCGCCCTGTTGCCCGCCACCGCTTCCCGGCTTCTCACCGATCGGTTGTCATCGGCCCCGGTGACCGCATTGCGGCATTTGACCATCAATTTTGCGCGACCGGCGCGGCATTCACAAATGGAACGTTCGTTTCCGGCGCCGGAGCGATTCCGAAACCGCCTGGCGATCTCATTTCTAGGATAGACCATTGAAATCGCTGGAAACTATGGTGGGGCGTGACGAGGGCCGCCATCTCTGACGATACTTGATCGTCCGGCGGCAAGCCCGGCGGAGCCACCACCATGACGATCTGGATTTCACGGGAGGAAACCTGATGCTCGACAAGCCCTCTAGCAAGAACACGGCCCCTAGCAAGAAACTGTCTGACCTGCTCGATCAATTCGGCGCCGCGCTGGCTGCCAATGACATCGAGAAGGCGGTCGATTGCTTTCAAGAGGATTGCTACTGGCGCGACCTCGTTACCTTCACCTGGAACATCAAGACCATGGAAGGCCGCGACCAGGTCCGCGACATGCTGAAAAGCCAATTGTCGAACACCAGGCCGTCGCACTTCGCCATCGCCAAGGGCGAGGACGCGACCGAGAGCGGCGAACTGATCGAGGGCTGGATCAGCTTCGAGACGGAGGTGGCACGCGGCTTCGGCCATGTCAGGCTGAAGAACGGCAAGATCTGGACGCTGCTGACCACCATGGCCGAACTGAAAGGCCACGAGGAGCCGGCAGGCTTTGCGCGGCCGATGGGCGCCAGGCACGGCTCGGGCAAGAACCGTCCGACATGGAAGGAAGAACGCGAGAGGGAAGCCGCCGAGCTCGGCTTCAAGACCCAGCCCTATACGGTCATCATCGGCGGCGGCCAGGGCGGCATCGCGCTCGGCGCGCGGCTGCGGCAGCTTGGCGTGCCGACGATCATCATCGAGAAAAACGAGCGGGCCGGCGACAGCTGGCGCAAGCGCTACAAGTCGCTCTGCCTGCATGACCCGGTCTGGTACGACCATCTGCCCTACATCGATTTCCCCAAGAACTGGCCGGTCTTCTCGCCCAAGGACAAGATCGGCGACTGGCTGGAAATGTACACCAAGGTGATGGAGCTGAATTACTGGTCCTCGACCGAGGCCAAAAGCGCCTCCTATGACGACAAGACCAAGGAATGGACGGTTGTCGTCCACCGCGACGGCAGGGACATTACGCTGAAGCCCAAGCAGCTGGTGCTGGCGACCGGACAGTCCGGCAAGGCCAATCTGCCGAAATTCAAGGGCATGGAAACCTTCAAGGGTGACCAGCACCACTCGTCGAAGCATCCGGGTCCCGACGCCTATGCCGGCAAAAAGGCCGTTGTCATCGGATCCAACAATTCCGCCCATGACATCGCTGCCGCACTTTGGGAAGCTGGTGCCGACGTGACCATGGTGCAGCGCTCGAGTACCCATATCTCCAGGTCCGACACGTTGATGGAAATCGGACTGGGTTCGCTCTATTCGGAGCAGGCGCTGCAGAATGGCATCACCACCGCCAAGGCCGATCTCATCTTCGCTTCGCTGCCTTACAAGATCCTGCACGAGTTCCAGATCCCGGCCTATGCCGAGATGAAGAAACGCGATGCGGCGTTCTACAAGGGATTGGAAAAGGCGGGTTTCATGCTCGACTGGGGCGACGACGAGTCCGGCCTGTTCATGAAGTACCTCAGGCGCGGCTCTGGCTATTACATCGATGTTGGCGCCTCGCAGCTGGTTATCGATGGTTCGATCAAGCTGAAGAGCGGCGTCGACGTCGAAGAGATCAAGCAGCACTCTGTTCTGCTCGGCGACGGGTCGGAACTGCCTGCGGACCTCATCGTCTATGCCACGGGCTACGGCTCGATGAACGGCTGGGCCGCCGATCTGATATCCCGCGAAACCGCCGACAAGGTCGGCAAATGCTGGGGCCTCGGCTCGAACACCACCAAGGATCCCGGCCCCTGGGAAGGCGAGTTGCGCAACATGTGGAAGCCGACGCAACAGGAGGCGCTGTGGTTCCACGGCGGCAATCTGCACCAGTCACGACACTATTCGCAGTTCCTGGCGCTGCAGTTGAAAGCCAGGCAGGCCGGCTTGGCGACGCCGGTCTACGGGCTGCAGCAGGTGCACCACAAGGGATAGGCGAGCGCCATTCCTGCGGAGAAAAAACGGAAGGAGGCATGGCTTGCACCCTGCCTCCTTCCTTCGAGGGAATTACGCCGGCTTACCCGCGGCGAACTGCGTCACCACCCGCTGCAGCAGCGGCACGTAATCGCGAAACGCCCGTGTCTTCATGTTGGCGATCTTGCCGCTCTCGTCCCAGATGCGGACCCGGACCGCTTCCTCGTGGAACGGGTTCTTGCGGAACTCGGCCACTTCATCGGCGCTCATCGGCCCGCCCTGCAGCGACAGCGTATGCACTGAGGCCTGCGAAAGCCTGCCGAAATAGGTCGGGTCGGTGGCGCAGAGATAGCGCTTGGCCGCGACATGCAGCCTCACGCATTCGACGATGACCGGCGGAAAGAACGGCGCCAGCACCTCGCCGCCGGCTTCGTCATGATGCTTGTCCTCGACATCCTCGGGCGAATAGGTGCCGAACTCGCTGGTGTAATGGCCGATGTCGTGCAGCAGCGCCGCCGCCACAAGTTCGTCGGGCGCACCGTCCTTTTCGGCGAACCAGGCGCCCTGCAGCATGTGCTCAGACATGGTGACTGGTTCGCCGAGATAGGATTCGGCACCCCGGCGCTCGAAGATGTCGGCGATGAACTCGACGATGGTGTCCGCGTTCAAATCCTGGCCGCTCATTCCGCCGCCTCCTTGAACCCATGCTCGATTGCGGCCAGCGTCGACAGCAGACCGTCCTTGTCTGCGTAACAGCCCTGCAGCCAGCGCTTGCCGGTACCGGAAAACGCTTTGCGGGCATGCATGACGCGCGTGTTGTCGACGATGAACGCCTGCCCCGCTTCGAGCTTGAACGTCACCTCGAAGGATGGATTCTCGATCAGTTCCGCAAACCGGCGATAGGCGGCGTAGTACGCTTCCATATGGCTGAACGGCACGTCGACCGTCGGCGCCAGGGAGCGGTTGTTGAAGCGGATGCAAATCAGCTCGCCATCGGGCCCGAGCTCGATCATCGGCCGCTTCGCCTGCAGCCGCACGCCGGAAGAGCCGGCATATTCGAAGCGCGCCGGGCATGAGCTCAGCAACCGGAAGCCTTCCGGGTTCTCAGCCTGCAGCGCAGCCGCGACGGCAAACCCATCGACGACACTGGACTCGCCGCCCTCAACCGTATTTTCGATGCAGGACAGAATCTGCAGCGTCGGCACAGGGTCGCGATAGGGGTTGTCGGTGTGCGCCTGGAGGCCGAGATTCGTGTAGGCGAGATTGTTCGGATTGACCTCGGCGCGCACTTCGAACCAGCGCCCGTAATTGGTCTCCCTGATGTAGCCGAACAGATCGGACACTTTGCACAGCGCCCCGGATTCGGACGGCAGATCGTCCATCACCGCGAAGCCATAGGTTTTCACCGCCGACAGCCATTGCCCCAGCACAGCACGATCGCGGCTGGCCGCAACATAGCCGGCGCGCGGTACCGAATTCTGCATCGAGGCCTTGGTCCATCGCACGGTGGCCTCGCCTGTCCAGCCCGGCTGGCGGCCTGCGTCACGATCATAGGCATTGGCGCTCAGCCATGCCGCGGGAAAGCTGACCGTCTTCTGCTCGGGCACGAAGCTGACTTCCAGGGCGCCGCCTTTGATCGACGCGGCGCCGATCCTGGTGTTGGCGGGAATGTCGAGAATGGTGATGAGCCGTTGACCATTGCCGGCGCTGCGCGTCTTGTCGTCCAGCGCATTGTCGCGCAGCCACATGGCATGAAAACGGCTGCGCGACCCGTCCTGCCAGCCAAGGTCGATTGTTCTGCCTTCGTCGCCGATCAGCGCGTGGGTGAGCATGGAGATCCGTTCCTGTTCGTTGCGTCCCCCGCAGCCTGATCCGCAGGGTTTCGATTGCATGTTGATCGCGCGACAGGCATAACTCAAATTATCATTTTTTAGCCAATGACCGCAGAATACTTATGGCTCGTACAAATACACCCGTGCCGCCTCTGGACTGGCTGCGCAGTTTCGAGGCGGCGGCGCGGCTCTCGAATTTCACCGCGGCGGCAGCCGAGCTCGGTCTCACCCAGGCAGCCGTCAGCCAGCACATCCGGTTTCTCGAGGAGCGGCTCAAGACACGTTTGTTTTCGCGGCTGGCGCGGGGCGTTGCACTGTCGCCGGAGGGGGCAGCCTACCTGCCTCACATCCAGTCGGCCTTCGCCACCATCGGCAACAGCACCGCGGAACTGTTCGAGCCGCGTGCCGTCCAGACCGTGACCATCCGGGCGCCGATCTCCTTTGCCTTGCTCATGCTGGTTCCGGCGCTGCCAGATCTCGCCAAGGCACTGCCGCGCATCCAACTCGATCTGGTGACGATCCATCGCCCTGCCGACTACGATCTGCCGGGCTCGGTGCTCGACATCCGCTTCGGCAGCGGATCCTTCCCCGGACGCGAAGCCGACAGGCTGACCGCCGAGCGGCTCGTGCCGGTGGCCGCACCTGCGCTCGCCGGCGACGACGACTGGCCTTCCCTGCCGCTGCTTCTGGTCGCCGGCGCGCGCGAGATGTGGGCGGAATGGTTCGCCGCCGCTGGACTGGCTGGCCATCCCAGACGATCACACCGCTTCGATAGTTTCGTCACCGCCATGGAGGCGGCGAGCGCCGGCGCCGGCGTGCTCTTGGGCTCGCGGCCGCTGGTCGATGCGGCGCTCGACAGCAAGACGCTGGTCAGGCTTTCCGACTATGAACTTTCCAGCACATCGGGGCATTTCCTGACCAAGGCGTCGACAGCACGCCTGACCGGAGCCGAACAGGATTTCCGCCAATGGCTGCTCCTGCGCCTCTCCGCGCCGGCATGACTGGTTATGAGATTGGCCCGATCCGCTTCCAGTAGATCAACGTGCCGGTCAGCCCGCCATGCGGCTTCAGGGCATAGTCCGGTATCTCTCCGGCCAGCGTGAAGCCCAACCGCTCATAGAGGCCTGAGGCGCCCTCCTCGGTCGCCGTGTCCAGAACCAGCAGCGTGCGGCCCTTCTCAACGGCGAGGCTCTCGGCGGCTCGCATCAGGCGCGTTCCCACACCCCTGCCCCGGCAATCGACTGATGTCATCAGCTTGGCGATCTCGGCCCGGTGCGGCTGGTTGGGCGGACAATCGAGCAGCAAGGTCACTGTGCCGACCAGGTTTTTGCCGTCCCAGGCGCCAAGCACCGCTCTTTCGCCCCTTGCCGCCGCGGCCAGCGATTTCTCCCAGAACGTCCTTGCCGCCTGCGGCGCCAACGGATGCATGAAGCTGACCGAACCGCCGGTCGCCACCGTTGCGACCAGCAATTCGGCCAACATGTCCTGCGTCTCGGCAGTCGGGTTCAGGGGTGCGATCTCGATCGAGTTCATGTGCAGGATATCCTGTGATTGCAATAGAAGCGGGCGCATTGCTGTCAGTCCAGACGGTGCGCGCGGCGTCGCTTTCGCGCCGCCTTGATGGCGCTGATGCGGTCGGCGTCTTCGTGCCCGAGATGCCGCCCGCGCTCGAGGATCTCGAGCGTGTACTCCTCATAGGTCAGGCCAAGCCGCTCGGCTCTGTCCATGCGCAGCAGCATCACCTCGTGGCTGGGCGCCTTCCACGCCTTGGCATGGGCGGCCTGCCAGGCAAGGAAGATGTAGGGATCGCCCTTGCCCCATGGCGGACCCTTGTACTCATCGAGAGGCGGCCCCCCATTGTGGGAGCGCTTTGGTCTTCTTGCCATTGTGTCAGCCCCTGACCAGCGCGACGAGATAGTCGGCGCCAGGCTCCAGGGCATGGAAGGTGCAGTCCGACGGCGCCCCGAGCGCCAGGCAGTCGCCTGATACAAGCCTGTGCACTGTCTCACCTTCGACGAATTCGAGCCGCCCGGAAATCAGCCATATCTGCTGCTTGATGAAGGCGTATGAAGCGGCCGGAAAACTGACCTTGGCGCCCGCCGGCAGATGCACCTTGATCAGTTCCAGCGGCATATCGCCAGCCGGCGAAAGATGCCGCCTGACATAGCCGGTGTCGGGATCGCGCCACACCGGCTGGTCGGCCTCGCGCAATATCCCGCCGCCCTGCAGCTCCGCGCGTGCGATCAAGGTCGACAGCGTCATGCCGAAGGCCGACGCGATGCGCACCAGAAGCGCCGCCGTCGGGCTGGTCTTGCCACGCTCGATCGTGCTGAGCATCGCCTTCGAGACGCCGGAACGCTCCGCGAGTTCGGCCAGGGACCAGTCGCGCACGGTCCTTTCGGCGTGTATCCTGCGGCCGATCGTCGAGGAAATGTCGTTCGCTATATCATCCATATGTCTATTATAGCGAAAAATAGACGCCGGAGAAGAGCCGCCTGGCGACAATTTTCACGAGCCCTTTAATGCTCTCTACACCATCCGACATCATCGGGCCTTAACCCCATTCGGGTAGGATCGATGCTCCTGGGAAATGGGGATTGGCCTGTCCATGTATGTCGAACGCGAAGCCTCCGTTGGAGAACCGACATCGCAGGAGCGCCGCGACGCAGAGCAGAACGACAAGCGCATCCTCGGCAATGTCGTGCAATGCGATGGCGCACGCGCCACCATCAGCGCCTACGCGAACGACGCCGACGGCGCGGTGACCGGCCTGTGGACGGTCGGCAAGATGATTTCCATCAATCTCGGATCGACGCGAACCGTCGGCCTGGTCTACGCAATCGGCAAGTCGGACCGCGCCTGGAGCAATGAGGGTCAGAACGCCATCGAGGTCAGCATCGAGCTGATCGGCGAAGTCCGTGACGGAGCAGAGCCCGGCGCCAAACCGGTCTTCGACCGGGGCATCACCACCTATCCGCATATCGGCGCCGTTGCGCATCGGATCCGCACCCGCGACCTGCAGGCGGTATATGACCTCGCCGGGCGTCATTCGATCACGATCGGCACGCTCGCGCAGGACGAGACGATCGCCGCCAACATCGCCATCGACGATACGCTGGCGCGTCACTTCGCCATTGTCGGCACGACCGGCGTCGGCAAATCCACCGCCGTCTCGCTGCTGCTGCGCAAGTCGATAGCGGCACGGCCGGATCTGCGCATCCTGATCCTCGATCCGCACAACGAGTTCGCTGCATCGCTGCCCGAATACTGCGTCAGGGTCGATTCCAAAACCTTGGATCTGCCGTTCTGGATGTTCAAGCTCGAGGAATTCGCCGAGGTGCTGTTCCGGGGCCGCGAGACCGAGCCGGAAGAAATCGACGCCTTGCGCGACCTTATCCCGGCCGCCAAGAATCTCTACCGCAACCCGAATTCGGGCTCCTATATCAGGCGCGGCAGCGATGCGTTGACCGCCGATACGCCGGTGCCTTACCGCATCGCCGACCTGCTCAAGCAGATCGATGAGCGCATGGGCATGCTCGAAAGCAAGACCGATCGCCCGACACTCAAATCGCTGAAGACGCGCATCGAATCGGCGGCCGCCGATCCACGCTACCGCTTCATGTTCAACTCGCGCCTGATCGAGGACACCATCCACGAGACGATCGGCAACATCTTCCGCGTGCCGCATCATGGCCGCCCGGTAACCTGCTTCGAGATGGCCGGCATGCCGTCGGAAGTGGTCAATTCGGTCTGCTCGGTGCTGGCGCGCCTGGCCTTCGACCTCGCTCTGTGGAGCGAGGGCAAGCTGCAGCTCCTGTTTTTATGCGAAGAAGCGCACCGCTATATGCCGGCCGATCCGCGCCTCGGCTTCGCGCCGACAAGGCACGCGCTGTCGCGCATTGCCAAGGAAGGCCGCAAATATGGCTGCTATCTCGGCGTCGTCACCCAGCGCCCGGGCGAGCTCGACCCCACCATCCTTTCGCAATGCTCGACCTTCTTCGCCATGCGGCTTGCCAATGAGCAGGACCAGGCGATCATCCGCTCCGCGATTGCCGACTCTTCCGCCTCGACGCTTGCCTTCCTGTCCTCCATGGGCCAGCGCGAAGCCATCGCCTTCGGCGAAGGCGTGGCGACGACCATGCGGCTGAAGTTCGAAAAACTGCCGAGTGACCTGCTCCCCGGCACCGCAAAACGCGAAGAGGCCACGTCGAAGCCAGGCGACGATGTCGATCTGGTGGCGATCGTGGAACGACTGCGCAATGTGCCTAAATCAACGCAGCAGGCGATGGCCTTCGCCGAGGTCGTCGATTCGGGCCGCCAGGCCGGCGACCCCGACTACCGCAAGCCACCCGCCGCACGCGCGCCATCGGACGACGATTTCGACATGCGCTACGGCCTAAAGCCCGCAACCTTCGGCCTGCGCCCGCAAAACGATTAGGTCAGCAGCGCCAAATCCTCTGCCTTCTGACCGAGAAGCCGCGCCAAGCTTGCGCCCTTGCCCAGCCCGCTCGGATAAATCCCGTCAGGGAATTCGTCAGGCTGAGTCGGGTGGTGCTGTTTTCGAGAACCGAAGCGGAGCGGACGTTTGAGTCCGTGAGCACCGGAAGCGCAGAAAACGGCGCCAGACGGCCAGCCTCACGAATTCAGTGATGCGATTTCAGGCGCAGACGCGGTTACGGCCCTGCCTCTTCGCCTCGTAAAGCTGGCGGTCGGCGCGGCGATAGAACTCTTCCGCTGTTTCCTTGCGGTCCCAGACGGCGAGCCCGACGCTGGTGGTGATCTTGAGGCGGACATTGCCCGACAGCACCGACATGTTGGCAATCGCCTTGCGGATGCGCTCGGCAAACTTGCCCAGAAGCTCGGCGTCCATGTTGGGCGTGACCACGGCGAACTCCTCGCCGCCCAATCGCGCCACCACATCGTGGTAGCGCGTCATGTCCTTGAGACAGTTCGCGACGGCCTTGAGCACTTCGTCGCCGACGTCATGGCCGTGGGTGTCGTTGACCTGCTTGAAATGGTCGAGATCGAGGATCATCAGCCCGACGGGCTTTTCGATGCGCCGGAATTCCTCGAGATACTCCTTCAGCGCATCATCGAAATAGCGCCGGTTCTGCATGCCGGTCAGGCCATCGGTCAGCGCCGCATGCTCGAATGTTTCCGAGCGCGCGCTGAGCGAGACCGTCATGGCGCGTAGCTTGCCTTCCTCCATCGCCTGTTTGCGGATCAGCGGATAGATGAAGAAGATGCCGAAGAACAGCGCGGTGGCCAGGAGCACGCCGGTCGCGAACAAGAGCTTGTTGAGATAGATGACCTTGTCCAGACCCGAAGCCGTATGCAACTCGTCGGCGAAGGATTGCAGAGGTCCGTAAGCATGCAGCGTCACCAGGCCGGCGGCCAGGATCACGAATATAAAGACGAAAAATGCTGATTCCGCCTTGTGGAAACGCATCTGCTCCCCGTTGGAAAAGTGCCCACTGATCTTATGGCATGGGCGGGCTTACGGAGGGTTAATTTGGACAACCACCACGGGAACCTTTCCTTGCATGTAACCTTTTCAGGTTGTATCGGAAGCAAGCGCTGAGATCGTGGTTTCCAGATCATCACCGGGGCGCAATCTCAGCCATTCCGGCCCCAATTGATGCCTGAACCAGGTGGTTTGCCGCTTGGAATATTGCCTGGTCGCGATCTTGGCGCGTTCGATTGCCTCGGGAAAGCCAATCTCTCCGGCCATCGCTGCCTGCAGTTCGCGAACGCCGATCGCTTTCATCGCCGGCAATTCGGGATCGAGGCCAAGTGCTGCAAGCCGCTTGACCTCGTCCAGCGCGCCCTTGTCCAGCATCTGGTCGAAGCGTTTGTCGATCCGAGCGACCAACGCCGCCCGATCCGGCTCGATCACGAAGAAACGTGCGCTTTCCCTGTCGATGAGCGGCTGGCCGCGTTCTGCCTGCCATTCCAGGATCGAACGGCCAGACGCATCGAGAACCTCCAATGCCCGCACGACGCGCTGGCTGTCGGTTGGCTTGAGCATCATGGCCGCCGCCGAATCCTCGCGCAGCAGCAGGCTGTGCAGCTTGACGGCGCCCTGCTCCTTCAACTCATAGCGCCAGCGGTCGCGGACCCGCTGCGGAATGTCGGGCATTTCCGAAATGCCCTCGGCCAGCGCGCGAAAGTAGAGCCCGGTGCCGCCGACAAAAATCACTGGCCGTTCGGAGAATGTGCCGTCCTCGATCAGCTTCATCACGTCGCGCAGCCAGGCGCCGGTGGAATAGGCGGTGGCCGGGTGGACATGGCCATAAAGATAATGCGGTGCGCGGGCGAGGTCGGCCGCCTCCGGCCGGGCGGTCAGCACGTCGAGCACCGAATAGCCCTGCATGGAATCGGTGTTGACGACCACGCCACCCCTGCGCTCGGCTAGATCGAGCGCAAGCGCCGACTTGCCGCTGGCGGTCGGCCCGGCTATCAGGATCGCGTTCTTCACGCGGCCCTCGCCCGCCTCCCCGCCGGAATGTTTCATGCCGCTCATCGCCACGCTTGTTTCCCGTCCCACTGAGCGCGCTTTGTCGCTGTCGCTTGCGAATATGGCCTCACGGTCGGTCGGCGCAAGCGCTGTTGTCTGGCTGGCCGAAGGTATTGCCTGCGATCTCGTCCTGCCTGAGGCAGCCGACGACGCCGTCACGAGTGCCGTCTTGCGCACGGCACTTGCCAGCGAGGCCGTCGACGTGATCGTCCAGCAGGCGGAAACCCGCCGCAAGAAAATCCTGATCGCCGACATGGATTCAACCATGATCGACCAGGAATGCATCGACGAGCTGGCCGACGAGATCGGCGTCAAGGATCATGTTGCGGCCATCACCGCGCGATCCATGAATGGTGAGATCGCCTTCGAACCGGCTTTGCGTGAACGGGTGGCGTTGCTCAAGGGCCTCGACGCCGCCGTGGTCGATCGCATCGTCGCCAATCGCCTGACGCTGGCAGCGGGCGGCCGTGTTCTGGTCCGGACCATGCGCGCCAACGGCGCCTGGACGGCACTCGTGTCTGGCGGCTTCGAGGTCTTCACGACGCGCATCGCCGCCATGCTCGGTTTCCAGGAGAACCGCGCCAATCGCCTGCTCGAGCAGGACGGCCGCTTCACCGGGCTGGTCGGCGAACCGATCCTCGGCCGCGCCGCCAAGGCCGACGCGCTGATCGAAATTTCAGCGCGCCTTGGTCTGACGCCCGCCGACGCCATCGCCGTCGGTGACGGCGCCAATGATCTCGACATGATCCGCCTTGCCGGTACCGGTGTCGCGCTCCACGCCAAGCCGACGGTGGCGGCACAGGCCAAGGTCCGCATCGATCATGGCGACCTGACCGCGCTGCTCTATGTGCAGGGCTACAGGCAGGAGGAGTTTATGCAATGAAACCAATGCGTACCGAGCGCCTGATCCTGCGCAACTGGGAAGATCGCGACCGCGACCTGTTCCACCGCATCAACTCCGACGACCGGGTCATGGAGTTCTTTCCATTCCGCCGCGACCGCGCCGAGGCGGATGCCAAGATGGACGAGCTCAGGGCCTGGACCACGAAGGACGGATACGGTTTTGCGGCCGCCGAGATCACCGCCACCGGTGAATGCATCGGCTTCATCGGTCTCCTCGACACCGATCATGTGCCATCCCTGCCAGCCGGCACCATCGAGATCGGCTGGCGGCTGGCACCTGAGTTCTGGGGCAAGGGCTATGTCACCGAGGCAGCCGAAGCGTGGCTGGCCTACGGCTTCGAGACGCTTGGCCTCGATGAAATCGTATCATTCGCCGTCGCGGCCAACCGCCGCTCCACCGCCGTCATGCAACGCCTCGGCATGAGCGCGGATCCGTCCGGCGATTTCGACCACCCCAGCATTCCCGACAGCCATCCCGCGCTCAAGCGCCATGTCCTGTACAGACTGTCGCGCCAAGACTGGCAGGCAAGAAAAAGGGCGGCCCGCTAGCCGCCCTTTCCATTCAAGATGAGGATTTTTTCGCCGGATCTTCCGGATATCAGTCCATCCGGATCGTCACGAACCTGAGCTCGCCGGTCTTCGAGGCCAGCATCAGCAGCGCATTCTTGCGCCCCTGTTCCTTCAAGGCGCCGATGCGGTCCATGACATCCTTGGGCGTGGCAACCGATTCCTGTGCGATCTCGGTGATCACCTCGCCGGGCTGGATGCCGCGTTCGGCGGCTGCCGAGTCCTTGGTGACGTCGGTGATGACGACGCCCGAAACATCGGCCGCAATGCTGAACTTCTTGCGTGTCTCGTCGTTCAGTTCGCCGACCGTCATGCCGAGCACCGAAGCAGTGGAAACGGCCGGAGCCTTGTCGCCCTTGTCCTGATCGGTGTTGCTGCCCTCCTCGCTGCTGGCGAGCTTCTCGCCATCCTCGAGCCGGCCGAGCGTCACTTTCACGGTCTGCTCGACACCCTTGCGCACGATGAGCACATCGACCGCCTTGCCAACCGGGCTTTCGGCGACAACGCGCGGCAGATCGCGCATCTCATGGATGTCCTTGCCGTCGAACTTGATGACGACATCGCCCGCCTGGATGGTGCCATTGTCGACCGGGCCGCCCTTGATCACGCCGGCGACCAGCGCGCCCCTGGCGGTCGCCATGCCGAGGCTTTCGGCGATGTCGTCGGTCACCGGCTGGATGCGCACGCCCAGCCAGCCGCGCCGCGTCTCGCCGAACTGGCGCAACTGGTCGACGACGCCGGACGCGAGCTGGGCGGGGATGGAAAAGCCGATGCCGATCGAACCGCCGGAAGGCGAAATGATCGCCGTGTTGATGCCGATGACTTCGCCGGCGCTGTTGAACAGCGGTCCGCCGGAATTGCCACGGTTGATCGCGGCATCGGTCTGGATGAAGTCATCATAGGGGCCGGAATTGATGTCGCGGTTGCGGGCAGAGACGATGCCGACCGTGACCGTGCCGCCGAGGCCGAACGGATTGCCGATCGCCATCACCCAGTCGCCGACGCGCATCTTGGTGGAATCGCCGAACTTCACCGCCGTCAGCTTGTGGCCTTTCGGATCGACCTTGAGCACGGCGACATCGGTCTTGGTGTCGGTGCCGACCAGCGTCGCCTTCAAGGTGACACCATCGGAGAAATTGACCTCGATGTCGTCGGCATCGGCAATGACATGGTTGTTGGTGACGACGATGCCTTGCTCGGCATCGATGACGAAGCCGGAGCCCAGCGACTGCACCTTCTGCGAGCCGTTGTCCTTGTCACCGCCGCGGTTCTTGAAGAAATCGTCGAAGAAATCCTGGAAGGGCGACCCCTCGGGCAATTGCGGCATCGGCACCGCGCCCGGGCCTTCGGTGCCCTTGACCGTCTGCGAGGTCGATATGTTGACCACTGCGCCGAGCAGGCCTTGCGCCAGATCGGCGACCGAAGCGGGTCCATCGGCGGCAAATGTCGGCGTCACGAAGGACGGGACAGCGACTGCGCTGACAAGAAGTGCCGCCGCGCCGGCGATGAATGTCCGCCGAGCCGCGCACAGAATTGTATTGGATGTCATCGAGAAGCCTCCCGGTATCCTTGAAAAGAAAAGCGCTTCGACGAAAACGCCGCGTCACGCCATGTTGGCAAAAAATACGGCACGTTTGCGGCTATGACTATCGGCAGAGGATAAATCATCGCCGCCGTCATGCGCCCCGTACCAGCCAGACGATGCCCACGCCGATCACGATCGCCGCCAGTCCGGCGATCCGCAGCGCGTTCTCGGGCAGAGACAGCACTTCGGTGGCAAGTTTCCTGGCCAGGCCGGGAAAACCGCCATAGACCAGACCCTCTATGACAAGGACCAGGCCCATGGCGGCAAGAAAATCCTGCACCGGCCGCTACTGGCCGGTGCTGGGCTGTGCCGCCGGCGCGGCGGGTGCCGTCGCCGGAGCGTTTGGCGCAGGCGAAGCCGGCTTTGCCGGCCCCTCGCCGCCGTCAGGATTGCGGAAGAAGCGGAAGAACTCCGAGTTCGGCGACAGCACCATCGTCGTTCCGGTGTTGTCCAGCGCCGTGCCATAGGCATTCATCGACCGGTAGAAGTCGAAGAAGGCCGGATCGCGCTGATAGGCTCCCGCGAAGGTGGCGCTGCGCTGGGCTTCGCCCTCGCCGCGCAGGATTTCCGACTCTTTCTGCGCTTCGGCGACGATCTCGACCACTTCGCGATCGGCGCGGGCGGTGATGCGCTGTGCCGCTTCATTGCCGCGCGCCCTCAGCCGCGCAGCTTCCGCCAGGCGTTCCGCCTTCATGCGGTCGAAGGTCTGCTGCGAGACTTCGGCCGTGAGATCCGTGCGGCGGATACGGACATCCTCGATCTGCAGGCCGAGCGATGTGGCGTCGGGCCTGAGCTGGTCGCGGACTTCGCGCATCATCACGGTGCGCTGTTCGGAAAGTGCGGCCTCGAAATCACGCAGACCGTAGACACGGCGCAAGGCAGCGTCGAGACGCGTCCTGAGCCGGGCTTCTGCCAGTTCGATCTGACCCGACACGGTGGAGCGGAAGACCCGCGGATCCGAGATGCGGTAGGCGATGAAGGCGTCGACCTCATAGAACTTGCCGCCTGACACCTGGACGCGGATGTTGTCGAGGTCGAAGCGCAGCACCCGGTTCTCGATCAGTTGCACGGTGTCGGCGTCGAAGAACGAGAACGGCGCCTTGAAGTAGATGCCGGGTTCGCTCTTGACGTCGACGATCTCGCCGAACCTGAGCACCAGCGCCTGCTGGCGCGCATTGACCACGAAGACCGACGAATAGAGCAGGAACAGGATAACCGCTGCTGCGACGACGATGATGGGAAGACGGTTGGCCATCACTGGTTACCTCCCGTAACGCCACTGGGCGCAGCGGGCGCCGGCGCTTTCGGTTGCAGTGCCGGCAGCGGCAGATAGGGAACGACCCCTTGACCGTTGCCCTGCTCGACGATGACCTTGCTCGAATCCTTCAGAACCTTCTCCATGGTTTCCAGGTAGAGGCGCTTGCGCGTTACATCGGGCGCCTTGGCATATTCGTCATAGACCGAGATGAAGCGCTGGGCCTCACCCTCGGCTTCCTGCACGACCCGGTTCTTGTAGGCGGCCGCGTCTTCGCGAATCTGTGCGGCCTCGCCGCGCGCCTGGCCGAGCTTCTGGTTGGAGTACTGGTTGGCCTGCTCGACGAACTTGTCCTCGTCCTGCTCGGCGCGCTGCACCTCGTCGAACGCATCGGCCACTTCGCGTGGCGGTGCCGCATCCTCGATCGAGACGGCGTTGACGTTGAGACCGGCCTTGTAGCCGTCCAGCGTCGTCTGGATGATTTCACGCACCGAGGCGGCAATGCCCTGGCGGTCGTCGCGGAAGATGTCCTGCGCCGGCCGGCGGCCGACGGCTTCACGCATGGCGCTTTCGGCAACCTGCCGCAGCATACCGTCGGGATCGGACACATCGAACAGATACGCGCTCGGGTCAGAGACCTGATAGGCGACCGAGAACTGGACGTTGACGATGTTCTGGTCGCCGGTAAGCATCAGCCCGGACGTGTTGCCACTTGTCGCGCCGCCGCCGCCGATATCGACGAGCTGCTCAGAAATCTTGGCCGTCTCGACGGTTTCGAGCGGCCACCAATGGAAATGCAGGCCAGGCTGCGACAGTTCGGTCTTCGGCTTGCCGAAGCGCAATTCGACCGCGACCTCGTCGGGCTGCACGGTATAAACCGCCTTGAACGCCCACAGCACCACAAGTGCAGCCGCGATCAGCGCGAAGATAGCCGGGCTCGCGCCGCCGCCGCCCGGAAGAGCGCGCCGCAGCCGGTCCTGGCCGCGGCGGATGATGTCTTCGAGATCCGGAGGCGAGCCCTGTGGCCCGCTCGGTCCCTTTGGACCCTGCCCCCAGGGTCCCTGATTGCCGCCGCCGCCGCCCCATGGGCCGCCGCCACCGCCGCTTTTGTCGTTCCAGGGCATGAATGTCCTTTCGCTTGGAATTCCCTCAAGCGCCGGTATTACGGCGCAAAATCCAGTATTCTTCTTCTATAGGGACGCAGCGAGGCGCTTTCAACGCGATCTGCCACATAGGGGGTCGATTAGGCACTAAGCCGCACGGCAGCACTACAGCGTCGATAGCAGATCGAGTTGCGAAGGTTCCAAGACAGTTTCCGGGTTAGAACGATCCATCATGGCCTCATACTTTGCCCACGCATCCCACAACGCCCTGTCGTCGGCGGAGAATTCATTCTTCGAGGCGAACCTGTGAAACGGCTTACGCCTCACAATACAAGATATTCTGAACGCAAAATCGTCAACATCTGACTTTGGGAATTCTCGTTCAAATCGGAACCACCATTCCCTCGTGTCAAAATCTTTCTCAAATTTTGCATCTCCATTCATTTCGCCGCTAAAAACATCTGTCAGAAAAACTATATTTATATACTTATGAAATAGCCCATAAATCTCTTCTCCGCCTATGACAAAGAATTCTTTTTTCAAATTTATAATAGAATACTGATCTGCAAGCAGGAGAGCTGTTTCAGGATTCGGAGCCCATTTTACCCCGGCTGTATCCTCAACCGGATGCCGCGAGAGAATAATGTTTAACCTATTGGGTAGCGGTCGACCTATAGATTCGAAAGTCTTCCGCCCCATGATAACAGCGTGCCCTTGAGTGCGCTGCTTAAAGTGCTTTAAATCCGTCCCCAAATGCCATGGTAGGGTATTTTCTACGCCAATAATTTTGTCCGGATAGCTCCGGGCCACCAACGAAGTGGCGGATGGCATTCTTGTCCTAGGCTTACTAGACAATCAGATCCCCAAGGCTTTCCAGAGCAAAATCATCAGCCCGCGCCTAAACGAAGGAACGGGTCGGCTCAGTCGCAAAATTTGGCGGGTCTTGCAACCTTTTAGCCGATCGAATGGCCATCAATTGCCGTCCGTTGGCTCGAGGATCAGGATGTCGATGTCGCGCTCGGGGTAGAAATCATCCGCCGTCATCTCGAATGTCGTCGGTCCGGTCTTTTTGACATTGTCGCCGCAGAACGAGACCAGGGCTTTCGGATTGCCCTTGTCGATCGTCAGCTTGAACTTGCCGATCGTGCCGGTGGCCCAGTTGCCGCCGGTGGTCAGGATATAGGCGATGCGGTTCTCGACATATTTGGGGTAGCCGTCAGGGTCGTCCTTGGCAGCCTTGCGCACCGCATTTTCGAATGTGCCATCCATGCAATAGCGGGCCTTGTAGGCCGCATACTGTCCCTGGAATTTGCCGTCGTAGAAGAAGCTGACTGAAGACGTGCCGCCGACGCTCGGCTTATAGTGGTGGGAAACATGGACGTCCTTGTTGGCCGGAAAGGTCGAGCGCCACCAGTAGGTCGAACGCAGTTGCCAGAACGGCGTGTAGACCTTGGTCGTCTCGGTGCCGTCGCTGCCGGTGTCCTCGATGATGATGCCGCGGTTGACCCAGTCATCGACAACCGCTTGCGGCAGCTTGGCCAGCGCCGCCTTCGCCGCATCGCCGAATGGATAGAATGGCACGTTTTGCGCCTTCAACTCGGCGCTGATGTCGATGCCGAGCGCAAACACCTTCTGCTCCAGCTGCGGCTTGACGGCAACGCCGTCGATCGTCACCTCGAAGCCGAGGAAATTGTCGCTCTGGTTTTCAGGGATCGCCGGGATTTCTTCGGGATTGCCCGATATTTCGGGCATCGGGAAGGCGACAATGGCCTCGACATCCCTGTCGGTGTTGTTATGGAAGACATAGTCGACCGTCACCTTTTCCGGCGAGATGAAAAGGTCCTCGCTTTGCATCGCCACGGCATCGCTGCGCGACAGGATCAGGCCGCCAGTGCCGAGTTCGGCAACCGAATCATTGGCGAAGGCGGGCGCGGGCGACAGGGCCAGCACGGCGGTCAGAATATATCGCAACATGGAAACCACCTCGGCTGGAATGCTTGCAGGACCCTAGCGGTTTCAACGTGGCGTTCAAAGCCCTTCCGTATCCGCGGACACGCCAGCGCGGTCTGGACTAACAGGTTCCGATCGGGCAGGAGTTCGCCCATGCGCAAGCTTCTCGTCATCGGCATCGGCGCCGGCAATCCCGACCACATGACCGTCCAGGCCATATCAGGCCTGAACCAGGCGGATGTGCTGTTCATTCCCGACAAGGGTGCGAAAAAAAATGAACTGGCCGAACTGCGCCGCCGGATATGCGACCGCTTCGTCACCAATCCGAAGTCGCGCCGCGTCGAATTCGACGTGCCGGTGCGCGACGTACCGGTAGAAGATGGGCCGGAGCCCTCCTACCGCGCGACCGTCGATGACTGGCACGAAGCCATCGCCGCCATTTACGAAGGCCTGATCCGCGACGAGATTGCCGGCGACGGCTGCGGCGCCTTCCTGATCTGGGGCGATCCTTCGCTCTACGACAGCGCGTTGCGCATCCTCGAGCGCGTGAGCCAGCGAGGCAATGTGGCGTTCGAACTTGAGGTGATCCCCGGCATTACCGCCGTCCAGGCGCTTGCCGCCAGCCACAAGATGGCGCTGAACCGCATCGGCGATTCCGTCCTCATCACCACAGGCCGCCGCCTGACCGAGGAAGGCATGCCGGACAATGCCGGCAGCGCGGTCGTGCTGCTGGACGGCAAATGCGCCTTCAACACGCTGGCCGACAAGGATGTCGTCATCCATTGGGGCGCCTATCTCGGAACGGAAGACGAGATTCTCATCTCTGGCCGTCTCAGTGATGTCGGCGCCGAGATCGAGAGAACCCGTGAAGAAGCGCGCCGGAAAAAGGGCTGGATCATGGACACTTACCTGCTTCGCAAGCCAAGCACAGAGGATTAGGCCCTACTGCCCTACTGCCCTACTGCCCTACTGCCCTACTGCCCTACTGCCCTACTGCCCTACTGCCCTACTGCCCTACTGCCTCATCCCGCATCAATCTCCGCCTGCAATGCCTCCATATGCGCCGCCGCCGCGGCAGAAGCTGCGCGCTCGATGGCGCGAAAGCGGCTGACCACTGCCAGGCCGACCGCCGTCAACTGTGCGCCGCCGCCCTTGCGGCCGCCGGTCTGTGCCGCCACCAGCGGCTTGCCGAATACCCGGTTCATGTCCTCGACCAGGTCCCAGGCGTGCTTATAGGACATCTCCATGCCGCGAGCGGCGGCCGAGATGGAGCCGAAGGCGGCGATCTGTTCCAGGAGTTCGATCTTGCCCGGCCCGACGCGCCCGTCGGGATCGAGATTTATCCGCAAGCTCAGCGACGGCATCTTTGCTCTCCGCGGTCACTACCCAACCCCATACTAGAAGCTCCCTGGCGAAACCGCTATTCCAAAAAGACATAGCGGGATTATCCATCCGCCTCGGCGGGCAGGCCGGCGCCGGTGTTCGCCCGATCGAAGCTCACCGTCTTGATCACCGCGAAAACCTTGCCGCCAAGATGAAGCTTCAGCGCCTGCCGCGACTGTTCGGTGATGCGGGCAAGCACGATTGCGCCATTGCAGTCGATACCGACCTCGACCGCGAGCCCTTCGCCCGGGCTCATCGCGGTAATGGTCCCCGGCAGGATGTTGAGCGCGCTGAGGCCCGTCGGCTTTTCGGTGGCGATCATCACATCGCGGGCGCGAATACGGATGCGCACCGGCGTACCTGCCTTCATCGCCAGCTGTGGCACCCGGAGCTCGCCCGCGGCCGAGCCGAGCACGGTCATGCCGAAAGTTTCGTCGTGATGCAGCACCCTGGTGTCCAGCACGGCGCCGCCCTCGCCGCGCTCCTCCGCCGGCAACAGGTCGAGCCTTTGCATCACCGCCTCGGTCGGCCCGCTGGCAACGACATTGCCCTGTGCCAGCATCACCACATCGCTGGCCAGCCTCGCCACTTCGGCGACCGAATGACTGACATAGACGATCGGGATTTTCGTCTCGTCGCGCAGCCGTTCGACATAGGGCAGGATTTCGGCCTTGCGCGCTTCGTCGAGCGAGGCCAGCGGTTCGTCCATGAGCAGCAGTCTGGGGCTGGCAAGCAATGCCCGGCCGATCGCCACGCGCTGTTTCTCGCCGCCCGAGAGCTTTGCCGGCCGCCTGTTCATGAGCGGCCCGATGCCGAGCAGGTCGACGACGGCATCGATATCGGCGTAGCGCTCCGCCGGCGGCGTGAACCAGCGGCCGTAGCGAAGATTGCCGGCAACGCTCAAATGCGGAAACAGCCGTGCGTCCTGGAACACCATGCCGATGCGGCGCTTGTGCTTCGGCACGAAAATGCCGGCACCGGTATCGACCAGCACACGGCCGTCGACCTCGATGCGTCCCCTGTCGGGCCGGATCAGCCCGGCAATCATGTTGATCAGTGTCGTCTTGCCCGACCCAGACGCGCCGAACAGCGCCGTCAGCCGCCCGGCGCTTTCGAAGCGGGCGTCGATGGCGAAACCACCCAGCCGATGACTGATGTCGACGAGAACGCTCATTCGATGTCCAGTCGCCGGCCGACACGCCGCGCCAGCACCTCCGAAGCCACAAGTGCTGCCATGGAGATGACGATGGAGATCAGCGTCAGGCGGAGCGCCCCTTCATCGCCACCCGGCACCTGCGTGAAGGTGTAGATCGCCGACGGCAATGTCTGCGTCTCATTGGGAATGTTGGAGACGAAGGTGATGGTGGCGCCGAACTCGCCCATCGCCTTGGCGAAGGCCAGGATGGCGCCGGCGATCAGCCCGGGCAGGATCAGGGGCAGCGTGATGGTGGCGAACACCCAGAGCGGATTGGCGCCGAGCGTTCCCGCCGCCGCTTCCATCTTGCGGTCCACCGCCTCGATCGACAGCCGGATCGCCCGCACCATCAGGGGAAAGCCCATGACGCCGCAGGCCAGCGCCGCACCTGTCCAGCGGAAGGAGAAGACAATGCCGAAATGCTCGGCCAGGAAGGCGCCGGCCGGGCCGCGCCGGCCGAAGGTCAGCAGCAGCAGGTAGCCGGTCACCACGGGCGGCAGGATCAGCGGCAGATGCACCAGCCCGTTGAGAACGGTCTTGCCCCAGAACTGTCCCCGGGCAAGCAGCAGCGCGATCAAGATGCCCGGCGGCAGGCTGGCGAGCATCGCCACCATTGCCACCTTGATGGACAGCCGAACCGCATTCCATTCGTCGGGAGTGAGGTCCAGCAGCCAGTTCATTGTGCCCCTTGGAACTCAGTTGCTCGGCGCGAGTACGGTAAATCCCTGATCCTTGAACAGCGCGGCCGCCTTGGCCGACTGCAGGCATTTCAGGAAAGCCCGCGTATCCTTGTCCTTCGAATCGGCGGTCTGGGCAACCGGATAGATGATCGGCGGATGCGAATCCTCCGGGAAGGTGCCGACCACCTTGACGCCCTTTTCGGCATGCGCGTCAGTGGCATAGACAATGCCAAGGGCGGCTTCGCCCGTCGAAACCAGCTTCAGCGCCGCGCGCACGTTTTCGGCCTGCGCCACCTTGCCCTCGACCGAGGACCACACGCCGAGAGATTCAAGTGCAGCCTTGCCGTATTTGCCGGCCGGCACCGCCTTGAAATCGCCCATGGCGAGCTTGCCGTCGCCGATCAGCTTGGCGAGGTCGAAGCCCTTCTCGATCCTGGTTTCGACCGCCGAGTCCTTCGGCGCCACCAGCACGATCTCATTGCCGAGCAGCTTCACTTCGGTGTCCGGCTTGGTCAGCTTCTTGTCGGAGAGATATTTCATCCAGTCGAGGTCGGCCGAGATGAAGACGTCGGCAGGCGCCCCGCCCTCGATCTGCTTGGCCAGCGCCGAGCTTGCGGCATAGGAGACGGTCGCGGCTTCGCCGACATCGGCCTGGCAGGCCTTGTTCACCGCGTCGAGCGCATCCTTGAGGCTGGCCGCGGCAAACACGACCACCTTGTCTTCCGCATGCGCTGCCGGCACGACTGCCATCAGCGCCGCAGCCAAACCGCCAATGGCGATCGCCCTCGATCCAAAACCTTTGCGCGTCATGGAAAACTCTCCCTGGTTTGAAATCCGGCCGGCTCGAAGCCTGCTAACCGATATATCCGTATGAATATAACAAGGGAAGGCCCGGCGCCCCATGAAAGCGTCTGTACGACACCGATTGTTCTGATGAGACCGGCAAAGAAACCCTGGAAAGGAAACTCCGATGAAGATCAGCGCCCGCAATATCCTCAAGGGAACGATCGCCAAGATCGCCAAGGGAGCCACCACCTCGCATGTCAGGATCGACATCGGTGGCGGCGCCATCGTCACCGCCTCGATCACCAACGAGTCCGTCGCCGATCTCAAGCTCGAAAAGGGCAAGCAGGCCTATTCCGTGGTCAAGGCCTGGGACGTGATGGTCGGCATCGACTGAAATTTGCGGCCTTAGACCGCGATCGGCGCCTTGATCGACGCATCGGCGACGTAGTTTTCCAGCCGGAAATCCTCGAAGCGGAAGGCGAACAGATCCTTCACCTCCGGATTGATCCACATCGTCGGCAGCACCTTCGGCGTGCGCCGCAGTTGTTCGCGTGCTTGCTCGAAATGGTTCGAGTAGAGATGCGCATCACCGAGCGTGTGGACGAAATCGCCGGGTTTCAGCCCGGTGACCTGCGCCACCATCAAGGTCAGCAGGGCATAGGACGCGATGTTGAACGGCACGCCAAGAAAGATATCGGCGGAACGCTGGTAGAGTTGGCAGGAAAGCCGCCCTTCCGAAACATAGAACTGGAAAAGGCAGTGGCAGGGCGGCAGCGCCATCGCTTCCACCTCGGCTGGGTTCCATGCCGAAACGATCAGCCGCCGCGATTGAGGATTTTTGCGTATCTCCTTGAGAAGATTAGCGATCTGGTCGATCGAGCCGCCATGGCCATCCGGCCAGGAGCGCCATTGCTTGCCGTAGACCGGGCCGAGATCGCCATTCTCGTCGGCCCATTCGTCCCAGATCGAAACGCCGTTATCGGTGAGGTATTTGATGTTGGTGTCGCCAGCCAGGAACCACAGAAGCTCATGGATGATCGACTTGAGATGCAGCTTCTTGGTCGTGGTGACGGGAAAGCCGCGCGCCAGGTCGAAACGCATCTGGTAGCCGAAGACGGAGCGCGTTCCGGTGCCGGTGCGGTCGCCGCGATCGGCGCCATTGTCCAGCACGTGCTGCAGGAGGTCGAGATACTGGCGCATCGGTTCCGGCTCGATTCGGTTGTCCAGCCATCATAACTTACAGACGGGCGGTCGAACACCACAAAGCAGCGCAAGCCCAGCCCTAAGCCAGCCAGTCCCCAACAACATCACCGGCTGGCGCCTAGACCGCGCCAGCCCTGCAAATGACGCGCAATCGTCAGAGGGAACCGAGCTTACCCAGGTCCTTCGCAACCAGGTAGTAAAAAGTCACTCGGCTCTTGGTGTTGTCGGCAGCCATTGCCTTGCAAGTCTTCTCGATTGACGCATCGGCCTTCGCTGCGTCGCTGATGCCGAGTTTCTTGGCGACCCAATTGTCCCTGACACGCCCGAGTTCCTTCGGGTCGGTGCAGGATACCAGCGAGGAATCGCGGTTCCTGAGCGCGATGCCCAGGTGCTTGACGATCTTTTCAACCGCATCAGCACTGGCGCCGGCATCGTATTTCTTCACGTCTGCAAGATAGTCGGCCATCAAAATTCCCCTCGTCGGCGCCACGGATCCGATCGATGAGGGCTGTGGCGCGCTGCTGCAACATGTGCGCTAGGTCGGTAACTCCTCACCGGGGCAAAGCTTCGGTTGAGACCGCGCCCAAGTCAACCCTTTGGACTTGCGGTTTTGTCAGGGGGACAAAGTGCCATTGCGGCCTTCCATTTCTTGCGATGGCCCCCTATATTCAGTCTGTCGGCTTGACCGACTATGGCGATAAATGGGCGATGAAATAAGCCGTTCGGACCCGGGGGCGGTACCCGGCGCCTCCACCAAAAGCTGCTGCTGATGACAGAGCGGTTTTTGCTGGGGGCGAAATAGGATCGACGAAGGTGTAAAGATCGTACTTTTGCCCGGCATGGTACCACCGTCATCGGGCTAAACCTGTAGTTGCAAATGACAACTATGCGGAAGCACGTCTCGCCGCGTAAGCGGTGCGATAGCTTCAAATCAAGCCCTAGAGGTTCGCACTTCTAGGCGGGGTTCGGAGGTACCTGGCAACAGAAACCTCCACTTCTCCCCTCCTCCTCAACATGCGTTACGCACAACGGCAGCTCCCGCCGGCCAACTTCGCACGCCCTCGGGCCGCGAAGCCGCCCTGCCGCGTGCCACCTCTCCACGGACAAAACATGCAAAACGATTCCGATCGATTCTTCGTGCTGACCGGCGGCCCCGGCTCCGGCAAGACCACCTTGATCGAAGCGCTGCGCCACGCAGGCTTTTCCACCTCGGTGGAAGCCGGGCGCGGCATCATCCGCCACCAGTCTCAGATATAGGCGGACCCGCTTTGCCCTGGCGCGATCGCGCGCTGTTTGCGGAGTTGATGCTGTCATGGGAGATGCGCTCGTATCAAATCGCGCAAGAACAGACCGGGCGTCCTGTTTTCTTTGATCGTGGCGTTCCGGACACGCTCGGCTATCTCAGGCTGAGCGGCCTGCCGGTACCCGAACACGCCAACGCTGCCGCCGGGCGCTTCCGCTACCATCAGCGCGTCTTCGTCGCCCCGCTATGGCCGGAGATCTTCGCGCAGGATGAAGAGCGCAAGCAGACGCTCGACGAGGCCGAGCGCACCCACCATGCGCTGGTCGGCGTCTACACGGAACTGGGCTATGAGATGATTCCGTTGCCGCTGGCATCCGTCGAGGCGCGGCTGCGCTTCGTGCTGGCCGAGACAGGATTGGCGTGAACAGGATTGGCGTGAAAAAGGCCGGGATGAACCCCGGCCTTTTTTCATTTGTTTTGGTTGCTTATTCCGCCGGTGCCTCGGCAACCTCGCGCGAGCGGCCGAGCGTGACCTTGGCCAGCGTGAAGGAAATCACCGCACAGAGCGTGATGCCGGCCACCATCGGCAGCGGCGTGCCGTCGAAGAACACGCCGGCAACGCCCATGGCGAGCGCACCGATGGCGAAGTGCAGCGTGCCCATCAGCGCCGACGCCGTGCCGGCGATCTCGCCATGCTCTTCCATGGCCAGCACCGAGGTGGTCGGGATGACCAGGCCGAGGAAGCCGTAGCCGACGAACAGCAGGGCCGCCATCACGTCGAGCCGGTCGACGCCCGTCGCCATGATCGCCAACAGCACCACCATCGTCGAGGCATAGCCGGTCACCGCGACACGCACCACGCGGCGCAGCCCAAAACGCTCGGCCAGCAGCCCGGTCAGCTGCGACATGCCGATGAAAGCCACCGCATTGATCGAGAAGAACACGCTGTAGACCGAAGGCGACAGCCCGTAATGGTCGATCAGAATGAAGGACGAGCTCGACAGATAGACGAAGAAGCTCGCAATGCCGAAGCCGGCGATCGCCACCAGGCCAAGGAAATTGCGGTCGCCCATCAGGAAGCGATAGCCGGCAAGCGCGGTTCCGAAGGAGGAACCGACGCGTTCTTCAGCCGGCCGCGTCTCCTTGAGCGAGGTTGCGAGCAGCACCGTGGCAAGGGCGGCCGCACCGGTCACCGTCCAGAACACGGCGCGCCAGCCGAAACTCTCAATGATCACGCTGCCGGTCAGCGGCGCCAGGATCGGCGACACCGAGAACACCAGCATCAGCAAGGACATCAGCTTGGCGGCCTCATTGCCGGTATGCAGGTCGCGCACGATGGCACGCGGAACGGCCATGCCGGCGCTGGCGCCAAGCCCTTGCAGGAAACGGAAAGCGATCAGCCATTCGATGGTCGGCGCCATTGCCGAACCGATGCCGCCAACCATGAACAGCGCAAGGCCGCCATAAAGCGGCAGCTTGCGGCCGACCATGTCGGAGATCGGCCCGACGACGATCTGGCCAAAACCCATCGACAGGAAGAAGATCAACAGGCTCATTTGCACGGCAGCGGTGCTGGCATGCAGATCCGCGCCGATCGACGGCAGCGCGGGCAGATACATGTCGATGGCGAACGGGCCGATGGCGGACAACAAGCCGAGCACGACCGCGATGCGGAGGAATTTGGGACTCATGATAAAGGCTTCTTTCAAATCTGGTTGCCGCCGCAGGCGACGTCTAACCTAGGACGTTCCATCCCGTGAGATTCCGACACCTCAAGAGCGAATTCCATTCGTCTCTCTCGCGCGAAATCTCTTTATCCTGTGTCCACAAATTTAGACACTCTTGTCTAAATCGTCAATCACCCCTATATAGTTTTTTATGAAGCTGCACGTTTCTCCTGACATTTTCCCGCCACGCGGCCATGAGGCCAAGCGCCTCTCGATCGTCGACTCCGCCGCCACCGTGTTTTGCCGCGAAGGTTTCGCCGGCGCCAACATCGATCTGATCGCGGCCGAAGCCGGCGTTTCGCGTCAGACGATCTACAACCATCATGGCGACAAGGAGAGACTGTTCGTCGCTGTGGTCCGCGACCTCACCGAACGCTGCAATGCCGGCATCTTCGCCACCATTGCCACCTTCCCCGACCAGCCGGGGGATCTCGAAGCCGACCTGATCGGCTTTGCCGTGCGCCTGAACCAGAACTGCATCTGCAACCGCGACGGAAAATTCCTGCGCAAGCTGATCCAGACCGAAGGCGAGCGCTATCCCGAACTGTTTGCCGAATGGCGCGAACAGGGTCCGGGCAGGACATGGCCGGCAATCGCGGCCCGCTTCGCCCGCCTCGCCTATGGCGGCTATCTCACGATCGAGGATCCCGACGTGGCGGCACGTCAGTTCCTCGGTCTCGTCAATGCCGAACTGCAGACCACCTTCATGCTTGGCGGCTCGCCGCGCGAGGACGAGGTGCTGCAATCCGCGACCAATGGCGTGCGCACCTTCCTGCGCGCCTTCGGCAAGCGCCGGTCCGCGGCATCGTCCGAAAAGCAAAGCGCGCTCGCCAGCGCCTGAGCGATCAAATCGCTGGCAATAGTCTTCGCTTCCGCGCGCGGGTGATCTATATGCGGTTTACGCCGCCCTCAAGCTTGATTACAGCTATGCGGACGATTCAACGGAACCCGACCGCCACATGGCCGACGACCACATCCGCTACGACATTCTGGCCCAGGAGGCGTTGCGCGGCGTCATGCGCAAGGTCCTGGCCGAGGTCGCGCGCACCGGCCTCCCCGGCAACCACCACTTCTTCATCACCTTCCTGACCGGCGCGCCGGGCGTACGCGTGTCTTCGCGGCTGCGCGAGCGCTATCCCGAGCAGATGACCATCGTCATCCAGTTCCAGTATTGGGACCTGAAGGTGACCGACACCGGCTTCGAGGTCGGCCTGTCCTTTTCCGATGTGCCGGAAAAACTCGAAATCCCGTTCTCGGCCGTGCGCGGCTTCTATGATCCCTCGGTCAATTTCGAGCTCGAATTCGACGTCAAGACGGATGGCGCGGCAGCCGAGGAACCGGCTGCGCCAACTCCGGAGCCGTTGACCATCGTCTCCGAGAAAAAGCCGAAGGCCGAGAAGAAGGCCGCCGCCGAGGCGGAGAAGAAGCCCGCTGCCGCGGACGCCGCCACCAAGGGCGCCGAAGTGGTTTCGCTCGACGCCTTCCGCAAGAAATAGGCCGACGGCATGGCCGAGATCGTCAATCTCCGCCAGGCCCGCAAGCAGAAGGCGCGGGACGAAAAGCTGCGCGCCGCCGAACAGAATCGCGCGCTGCACGGCCGCTCCAAGGCCGAAAAAGAACGCGACCGCATCGCCGCCGACAAGAGCGAAAAATTCGTTGCCGGGCATCGTCGTGAAAAGCCCGGCGACCCCGACCGTCAATGAGCCCGGTCGAAAAGCGTTCTGTGACCATTCGCGGTCACCGCACCAGCTACTCGCTCGAAAAACCCTTCTATGACGACCTCGTCGCGATCGCGGCGACCAGAAAACTGACGCTTGCCGCGCTTGTTGCCGAAGTCGACGAGACAAGGCCCCGCGACACCAACCTGTCCTCTGCGTTGAGGCTCCATGTCCTGGAGTGGGCGAAGCGCGGAACGGATTTCTAGAGGCCTTCGACCGCCGCTTCCTTCTTCCTGCGTCTGGTGCCGAAGCCAAGCAAGGTCGAACGCTCGCGCTCCTCGGCCTGTTTCCTGGACCGCACGCGCATCAAATCCTTCCAGCCGACATAGCCGACCAGCAAGGAGCCTTCGCGAGTGACGACGGGCAGATGAGAGACGTTGGCCGTCAGCAGCTTGTCGGAGAGGCCTTCGAGATATTCGTCCGGATAGGCCAGCGTCACCTTGCTGCCGGCCAGCAGTTCGCCAAGCGTGGTGGTGCGGTGCGTGCCGGCGCGTCTCCAGCGCAATATAGCCGGCGGATCGATGAGGCCCAGCACATGGCCGTGCTCATCGACCACCGGGAAACTCGGATGCCGTGTTTCCGGCGCTGTCAGGAATGCCGCAGCGCCATGCAGCGTCATCGTCGCCGGCACGCTTTCAACCTGTGAGGTCATCACCTCGCGCACCCTGGTCAGGGCGAAAGGGTCGACGCGGTATTCGCGAACCAGATGATGTCCCCTTCTGGCGATCTTTTCGGTCAGGATCGACCGCTTCATCAGAAGCACGGTGACGGCGTGCGCCGCAGCGCAGGCAGCAATCAGCGGCACCAGCATATGTGTGTTGCCGGTCAGTTCGACGGCGAAAAACGTGGCGGTCAGCGGCGCACGCATCGTGCCGCCCATCGTGGCGGCCATCGCCAGCAGCGCCCAGAAACCGGGATCCGCGGCAGGCAGAACGCCGGCGAGCACAGCGCCCATAGCCCCGCCCATGATCAACAGCGGCGCCAGCACACCTCCCGACGTTCCCGAGCCGAGCGCTACCGACCAGATGATCGCCTTCACCACCAGCAGCAGGAGGGCCGCCGTCGCGACGGTGCGGCCATCCAGCATGTCGGTGATGTTGTCATAGCCGACGCCGAGCGCCTGCGGTTCGATCAGCCCGCCTATGCCGACCACCAGACCGCCGATCATAGGCCACCACATCCAGTGGATCGGCAGCTTCTGAAAACCGTCCTCGCAGGCATAGACCATCTGCGTCAAAAGCCCCGATAGCAGGCCGGCGCAGATGCCAACCAGAACCCAGCCGCCAAGCCCGGTGAACGAAACCGCCATGCCGCCCTGAAACGGGAAGATCGGCCCGGGCAGATGCAGCATGGTGCGCTCGACCTCGGCGATAACAGCCGCGACCGCCACCGGAATGAAGCTGCGCGGGGTCCATTCGAATAGCAGCAGTTCGACGGCCAGCATGATGGCGGCGATCGGGGTTCCGAACACCGTGGTCATGCCTGCTGCCGCACCAGCCACCAACAGCGTCTTGCGCTCGTTGTCGCTGACCGGCAGCATCTGCGCGATCAGCGAGCCGATCGCGCCGCCTGTCATGATGATCGGCCCTTCGGCGCCGAACGGTCCACCGGAGCCGATCGAGATCGCCGACGACAGCGGCTTCAGGATCGCCACCTTGGCGTCGAGTTTTGAGCGCCCGAGCAGGATCGCCTCGATGGCCTCGGGAATGCCATGGCCGCGGATCTTCTCGCTGCCGAAGCGCGCCATCAGGCCGATGATCAGCGCACCAATCACCGGGACGATGACGGCGGCAAGCCCAAGCGGTGTGTCCTCAAGCTTCAGGTCGGCAAGCGAGAACTGGCCGAAATAGGCGATGTTGGTGGCCAGCCGGATCAGCTTCAAAAGCGCGATGCCGGCAAACAACCCGGCTGTCGCCACCACCACGGCAATAGCGGCGACGAGCAGCACCCTGGCATCCGTGGTGAAATCGCGCAGGTGCTCCGGATTCGAATGAGGGGTCTTCATGGCAAAATTGCTTCCTGGCGGCGGGCCGTGTGTCTGAGATGCGGCACGGTCGAAGCGGCCAGCCGGGTTTATCGGTTGCTATGTATCGTAACACGATATAAATATTCAAGCCGGTTTCGCCCGAAATCCGTTTGAGCTTTCGCCGGAAAACGAACACATGTCTGATATGTCGCAGCCACAAAAACCACGCCCCGCCATCAGCCAGGCCGATTACCAGCGGCTGTCGGAGTTTCGCTACCTGATCCGCCGCTTCCTCGAATTCAGCCAGGTCCAGGCGGAAGACGCCGGCCTGACCCCGCGCCAGCATCAGGCGCTGCTGGCGATCAAGGGATTCCCCGGCGGCGGCCCGGTGACGGTTGGCGACCTCGCGGAACGCCTGCGCATCCGCCACCACAGCGCCGTCGAACTGGTCAACCGCCTCGGCGAAGCTGGGCTGGTCACAAGGGATCAGGACAAGGACGACCACCGCCGCGTGCTGCTACATCTGACCGAGCGCGCCGACGATTGCCTGGCCGAACTGTCGGCGGCGCATCTCGACGAACTGTCACGCATCGAACCGATGCTGCGGCGGCTGCTCGATCGCGAGTGAGCGCTCCGGCGTCTTGCGGGCGACACGAATTATTTTTCGGCGCCGAATCCTTTCGCCCAACGACAACGTCTCAAGGATGAGCACTCCCAAAGGCGCAGGGCAACCAAGAGGAACAACTGCGATGAAACGCCACCTGATACGCTACAAGACGAAACCGGAACGGGCCGATGAGAATGAGCGGCTGGTCAAGGCCGTGTTCCAGGAGCTGCGGGAAAAATCGCCGGACGGCGTTCGCTACATGACATGGCGGTCCGACGACGGGACCTTTATCCATATGGTAGAGACGAAAACCGAGGCCCATGCCGACATTATCACCGGGCTGGCGGCATTCGAGGCCTTTCAGAGCGGCATCAGGGATCGCTTGATCGAGCGTCCGCAGCGCGAGGAAATGACCGTGGTGGGCCACTACCGGATGCTGGACCAATAACGGCGAACAGAGGCGCATGACTATCCCCGGCGAGATCCGCGAACCTTTTGCCCGCCTGTTCGGCGAAATGCGTCCAAAACTGCATCGCTATTGCGCCCGCATGACCGGCTCGGCCATCGACGGCGAGGACGTGCTGCAGGAAGCCCTGGCCAAGGGGTTCGAGGCGCTGCCGGATGCCGGCCCGATCGCCAATCCGGAGGGCTGGCTGTTCCGCATAGCCCACAATGCGGCGCTCGATTTTCTGCGCCGGCGAGCCCGCGAAAGGGCTTTTTCCGATGAGGACCCGGACATGATCGTCGACCCAGCCAATCCCACCGCCGATCGTCAGGCCGCGGCGGCCAGCCGGCACACCTTCATGCGCCTTCCCGTCGCGCAGCGAAGCAGCGTGATCATGATGGACGTTCTAGGCTATTCGCTGCAGGAGATCAGCGACATGCTCGACACCAGCATCCCTGCCATCAAGGCGGCGCTGCATCGCGGTCGCGGCCGGCTCCGCCATCTTGCTGACGAACCGGACGACCGTCCTGTTCCGAAACTGAGTGCCGCGGAGCGCCTGCTGCTCAACGCTTATATCGACCGCTTCAACGCACGCGATTTCGATGCGGTGCGCGACATGCTGGCCGAAGAAGTACGACTGGAACTGGTTGCCCGGACACGGCTGAACGGCCGCAAGGAAGTAGGTACCTATTTCGGCAACTATTCCCGGGTGCAGGACTGGCGTCTCGTGCCCGGCTTCGTCGAAGACAGGCCGGCAATCCTCGTTCGCGATCCCAATGATCCGAAGGCGCCCCCTGCCTATTTCATCCTGCTGGCGTGGCAGGATGGCAAACTCTTGACCATCCGGGATTTCCGCCATGCCCGCTATGCGGCAGAGAGCGCGCAACTGCTCGTCCTCTGAATCTGCGGATCGCCGATCAGGAAGGCGTTTGGCCTACTGCAGCGACTTCAGCAGATTGTCGATCGTGAACGGATTGGACTTCGGCTTGGCCGGCGGCGGATTGTCGTTGGCTTCCGGCAGCGGCGCCCGCTCCACCTTCGGAGCCTGCTGCGCGGCCTTGCGTTCGGCCTCGAGCCTTGCCTTTTCCTGCGCCGCGATGCGCACAGCCTCTTCCGCCTTCTGCCGCTCCTGCTTGTCGACCTGCGCCTTGGCCGCCTCGTCGGCGGCTTGCTGTTCGGCAGCGGCCTTGGCGTCGGCGTCCGCCTTGGCTTTGGCATCGGCGTCCGCCTTTGCTTTCGCCTCCGCGTCGGCCTGAGCCTTGGCATCGGCATCGGCTTTCGCCTGGGCATCCGCTTCGGCCTTGGCCTTGGCGTCAGCCTCGGCTTTCAGCCGTGCTGCTTCCTCCTGCTTGCGCAATTCCTCGGCGGCCTTATCCCGTTCGGTCTTCAACGCCGCGTAGTAGCGCACCTCGCGCCGAAGCCGCTGCTTTTCCAGCAACGCGGCCTGCATCGCCTCGACGCGCTGCTGCTCTTTCTCCAGCGCGCGCTGGGTCAGGAACTGCGCCAGCGGCTCACTGTCGAATGCTCGTTTGACAGCGCCGAACGGCCCCTCGGCGGTGAAATTCACGACCGGCTCGGAGCCGACCAGTGCCTCGTCGCCAGGCCGATAGGTGATCGCACCCTTGGCCGACACCGTGGCCGCGTTGAGATCCGCCGTGACGTCGGCGGACAAGGTCGCCGCTGGATTTTCCAGGCTGACAGGCGGCGCCCGCAGCGTGCCGCCGGCGACCGTGAAGGCGACGTCGGTATCGCCAGCGGCGAAGCTGCCATTAGCGGCGATGTCAGGCGCAAAGCCGGCGGTCTTGGCCGCGTCGATGTCGCGCCCGATCGCATCCGCCTTGGCGAGGAACGCGCTGAACGCATCTGGATTGACACCAGCAACTTTCACGCCCTTCAACGCCGCCGTGCCGGAGCCCGACAAGGCGGCCACCATCCCTTCGACCGATTTGCCGCTGCTTGACAGCGCCGTCGAGAAATCGCCGATGCCGCTGATGCCGGCATCCGGCAGCACGGTCGCCAGATCGGCGCCCGCCAGTTTCATCTGGCCAGAGAACAGGCCGGTGCCGTCATTGTTCTTCAGTTCGAACAGGCCGGTGAGCGCCCCGCCCAGCAATTTCGCCTTCAAATCCGAAACGCGGATGCCTTCCTGGTCGAGCCTGAGCGAAAAGGCGGCATCATAGGCGGTGGCGAACCGACCGGCGGCGAGCGCTGCCGTCGTCAGGTCTAGGTCGGCGGTGAACGGCAGGTTGGATTTCTGGCTGAACGGTGTCGCCGGCCACACGCCACCCTTATTGGTTTCTTCCTTGTCGGCAAGAAAGGCGGAATCGCCGAACAGCGCCACCGCCATCGGATCGAGGTCGAGTTCGTCGAGCATCAGCGCCCCGGCCAGATGCGGCACGCCGGCCTTGCCGTCGACCCCCTCCTTTACATCGATATTGACGTCGCCGGACACCGCCGCTTCGTTGATGGCGCCGTTGAGTTCGTCCAGCACCAGCAGGCCGTTGCCATAGTCGCCCTGTGCCGAAAACGACGTCGACATGCCCGCCCCCATGCCCGGCAGGCCGATACCTGTCGTCATCAGCCATGGCTCGATGTCGGCGGCATCGAGGCTGAGCTTGCCCTTGGCGGCGAAGCCTTGCGGCGTATCGGCGATCGTCCCCTCGAAACCCGCCTTGAAGTCGTTGCCGGCAAGGCTGAAATTCGTCGTCAGGCCGCCACCAAGCGTTCCCTTGGCCTGAATGTCGGTGCTTGCCTCGCCCAGCATGCCGAGCGGCAGTGCCGGCAGGCCGTAGAGGGCCAGCAGCGTGGTGGCATCAGGGTTTTTGGCATTGAAGGTAAGCGCCACCGGCGCTTCGAGAAGCTTGTCCACTGCCCCCTTTCCCGACAGCGATGCGGAAAAGGCCGAGCCGCCGGCCTTGCCTTGTCCGCTCACCGCCAGGCCCGTGGTGCCGTCGCCATTGTCGGCCGCACTCGCCACGAGGTCGACACGCGCATCCTGGAACAGCTCGGGATAGGCTGCGGCACGGCTCGCCAGTCCCTTGAGCACGGCGCTGTCGGGATAATGCCGGGCGGCGACGTCGATCAGCGGCTTCAGATCGACGGCAACCACCGATGCATCGAGCTTGCCGGTCGGGCTCGCCGGGAAATCCTTGATCCTGCCGGTGGCGCTGATCGAGGCGCCGGCCAGCCCGCCCACCGACAGCCGGTCGATTTCGAGCAGTCCGTCGCGCAGCCTGAGCGCCGTGTCGACGGTATCCGCGGTCAACCCGCCAGCGTTGACCGGCCCTGCCTTGATCTGGAAATCGAGGTCGCGGTCGGCAAAGCGATTGGCGCCCTTGTCGCTGACGAAGATCGAGGCGAAGGCCGCCAGCCCGTCGACATCGAGGTCGCCCCCTTCGAGACGCATCAGCACTGAGGGCTTGGCATCGTCGGGCTGGCTGGAATCGATGCGGCCGGAAAACTTCGCCTTGCCCAGGATCAATTCGAGATCGCTGAAGGCCTGGCGCTTCTGCGAGAGGTCGACCTTGGCCTTGAAGCCGGCGGCAGGGAGACGGCGGATCGCCTCGTCGACATCCTTCGACAGCCAGGCGGCAAAGCCGGAGGGTTGCGCCACGGCCAGCAGCAGCGAACCGTTGAAGCCGAAATGACCCTCCAAATTGAGCACGAGCATGCCATCGGCTTCCAGCTTGGTGCGGCCGGGCAAGGTCGCGGCAAGCGATTTCACCGACCAGCCGCCATCGACCGGCTCGGCGGAAAGATGCACGTCGCGCACCGTGGTGTCGCCGACCACCACCGCCGGCAGCTTGACCTCGACGGTGCCGGGAATGGTCGGCTTCGGCATGTCGAGCAGCGCCTGCTCAAACGCCGCAATGCGCTGGTCCAGCGTCAGGCCGGCGCCGGCCTCGGCGCCCACCGCCTCGTCGAACTGCACCTGCGCGCCATTGGCCTCGATGGCGAAACTCGGTTTCAGCCCGAGATCGACAGAAGCCTTGCCATCGGCGATGTAGGGGTTGTCGAGCGGCCCGGTCTCGAAGCGGAACTCGTCGACACCGAGCTTCTCGTGGTCGAGCGAAAACTTGCCGTTCAGCCGAAAGCCCGGATCGGGCTTACCGGCCGAGACCTTCACCGTCTCGCCGTCGGTGCCGCGGAGTTCGGCGCTGTTCTTGTCGGCGCCGGAGATCTTGAACTGGCCGGAATAGACGGCGGCACCGTTGACGATGCCAGCATTGCCGTCGGCTTCGATGACCAGCGGATAGGCGTCGGGATCGGCCTTCAGCCGAAGCCGCATCTGCCCGTTGCCTTCGGCCTTGCCGGTGGAGGCAGTGACCGTGGTGCGAAGACCGTCGAGCCGCAGCGTGCCGTCCATGCGCCATGGCCCGGCCAGAGACTTGGCCGAGATGGTCGAATTGATCTCGGAAAACAGGTGGCTGCGCCCGCCGGCGGCATGGCGCAGTTCGATCTGCCCTTCCGTCACCGTCAGCTTCTCGATCGAGATCTGATTGAGGTCGAAGGGAGAGGACGGCCGCATCGCCCAGTCGACAGTGCCGTCATTGGCGATATCGATGGTCGCTTTCGGCCGCACCAGCCGCATATCGAAGATCAGCACTTCGCCGCGCAGGAAGGGCGCCAGTTCCGCATCCATCGAAAACGTCTCGACGGTCATGGCCGGCTGGCCATTGGGGCCGCCGGCGACGGCGACGTTGGAGAAGGTCACCGAGGGGAACGGCAACAGCCTTGCCGTGGCGTCGCCCTGCACGGTCACCTTGCGGCCGAGAATGGCGCTCGCCTCGCGCTCGAATTGGGCGCGATAGCCTGTCCAGTCGACAAAATACGGCACCACCAGCGCCGCACACAGCACCAGCACAAAAAGGCCACCAAAGATCACGAACAGGCGTGCGAGCATCAGCTCCGAACGGGTTGATTGAAATTCTGCCGCACTCTACCCGCATCCGCGTGTCGATAAAGAGGCAATTCATCCAGTGTTGCGCGATCCCGGATGATCTGAAACAAATCCCGGCGAAGCGGAGAATTCGGATGTCTGGAAAGAACTGGGATCGCGTGCCGATCGATGCGCAAAGTGTCGACGCCCCGCTGTCGCTTTCGGCGGTCTTTCTTGTCGTCACCGTCGCCAGCGGCCAGACCGCGCTCGCCAAGGTTGCCTCCGTGCTTGGCGGGATCGACGATCTCGTCAAAACCGTTGGATTTCGCGATCTTTCCGGGCGGCTTTCGTGCATTTCCGGCATCGGCCGCGATCTCTGGGATCGTCTTTCTCCAGATCGGCGGCCGCTGGAACTGAAACCGTTTGCGCCGATCAAGGGTGCCGTTCATTCGGCGCCTTCGACCGCCGGCGATCTTCTCTTCCACATCCGCTCCGAGCGGCCCGATATGTGCTTCGAGTTCGAGCGCATTCTGCTCGACAATCTCGGTGATGCCGTGAGCGTCGTCGACGAGGTTTCCGGTTTTCGCTATTTCGATGCCCGTGACCTGCTCGGCTTCGTCGACGGCACCGCCAACCCGACAGGCCTCGATTTGCCCGCCTCGGCACTCGTCGGTGATGAGGACGCCGACTTCGCCGGCGGCAGCTATGTCGTCGTCCAGAAGTACCTGCACGATCTCCAGGCATGGGGGCGGACGCCAACGCCTCTCCAGGAAGAAATCATCGGCCGCACCAAGATCGACAACATCGAAATCGATGATGACGACGCACCTCGCAAATCACACAAGTCGCTGGCCACCATCGAGGATGCCGATGGCAATGAGTACGACATATTGCGCGACAACATGCCGTTCGGCAGGCCGGGGCAAAAGGAGTTCGGCACCTACTTTATCGGCTACAGCAGGTATCTCTGGGTGATCGAGAGGATGCTGCAGCGAATGTACATCGGTGAGCCGCCGGGCGCTTACGACCGGCTGCTCGATTTCTCGACGCCGCACACCGGCACGACGTTCTTCGCGCCAACCCGCCCCATGCTGCAAACCCTTGTTGAGGGCGCATAGAAGACGCCTGCGACCGCACGGCAGGCCGGCGTCCCAACGATTTCACCCGGCGATTGTCAGAACCCTCAGCGTGCGTCGCGCTTTGCTTGCGCCACCTTGGCCGCCTTGCGCTGCCGGCCAAGCTCCATCGGTCGGACGAGGTCTTGCGCCCTCTGGTTTGCCACCGACCGCATCCCCTTGCGCGCGGTGCGCGAATTGAAAGCAGGGCCTTCCGGCGTCGCCCCTTGCTTCATGACAAATGCCTTGCGCGCGTTTTCGATCAGCGAAACGCTGGCCGCCAGCTGCCGGCGCCGCTCGGCCTCGCCATTCAGCCGCCGCATGGTCATGGCCAGCACCGCAAGCTTTGTCTGCGAACCGCCATCGGACTTTGAGGGCGCGGCGCCTTTCGGCGCTCCCTTGCCGCGTATCTCACGCCGGCGGCGGTGTGCTTGGGTCTGCGCCTTGTCGCGCCGCTCCCGCACAGCTTGACCAGGCCGGCAAGATCGGCGTCGGAAAGCTCCTGCACCGCCGGGTGGTGCGATTTCTCCACCAGTTCCTGTTCGTCCGCGCTCAGCGCACGCGCCGCTTCCTTGCGTGAAATCGCCATGAAGTCGTTCCTCCGTTGGTGGAGCTTGCCTCTTCCGCTCGTCCCAGGCCGAAGTCTGCGTCCAAACGACGGTCCGATCAAGGTACAAGGAAATCCCGGTGATCAACCACGCCCCAAAAGCCGTGAGAAAAATCCCGTTGGCTTGACACGGCGCGTGGGAACAGCATGACCGACACTTTCCATCAGCGCCGGCAGTACCGCCCCCTGATGAAGGCTGGCCGAAAAGTTCTCGGTGATGAATTCCAGCGTCGAATCGTGGAACGTGAGTACAAAGTGCTGATAACCGGAAAACAGCTCCGGTGTATGGGATGTATGAACCCGATTTGCCTTTTCGAAGGAGGAGATCCAGGTAGAATTGAGAACTTCGAACGCGGAATAAGGTTGCAGCCCAAGTCCATAGAGACGGTGCCCGCTGATGGCTTCGTCGTTCGACGGGCCGAATTGCAACGCCAGATAGGGTTCTGCCGTTAGGATTACGATCGATTGATCGCCGGTCACAGACGAGATCGAGCGTGGATTCGTGCCGTCGAATTTTGGATCCGGTCTGTGGGCGACGTAAGCAACGAGCAGCCTGCGCTCATCGGCGAAGACATGAGGCAAAGGCGCGCCGGCGGACGATGGCGGCACGTCGATCGGCAGCAGTGTCTCGCTTGAGGCCACTCCTCTATTTCCACGCCATCCGCAAGATCTTGCCAGGGTTCATGATATCAAGCGGATCCAGCGCCTGCTTGATGGTGCGCATGATGTCGACGCCGTGGCCTAGCTCATGGCGCAGGAAGCCGATCTTGCCTTGGCCGATGCCGTGCTCGCCGGTGCAGGTGCCGTCCATGGCGATCGCCCGCATGTTGAGCCGCGCGACGAACTTTTCCGACAACGCGATCTCCCTGGGATCGTTGACATCCATCAGCACCAGCACGTGAAAATTGCCGTCGCCGGCGTGGCCGACGATCGGCGCGATCAGACCCATCTCTTCTATGTCGGCCTCGGTTTCCAGCACACATTCGGCAAAGCGCGAGATCGGCACGCAGACATCGGTCGACAGCCCCTTGGCGCCCGGCCGCAGTGTCAGCGACGACCAGTAGGCGTCATGCCTGGCCTTCCACAGTTTGGTGCGCTCCTCGGCGACGCTGGTCCACAGGAACGGCCCGCCGCCATTCTCTTCCGCGATCATGCCAAAGGTCTCGGCCTGTTCGGCAACACCGGCATCGCTACCATGAAACTCGACGAACAGGCACGGGCTCTCGGGATAGTCGAGCTTGGAATAATTCTTCATCGCCCGCATCTGCAGCGCGTTGACCAGTTCGATGCGCGCCACCGGGATGCCCATCTGGATCGTCGCGATGACAGCGTTGCAGGCCGCCTCGACGCTCGGAAACGGGCAGACGCCGCCGGAGATCGCCTGCGGGATGCCTTGCAGCTTCAAGGTCAGCGAGGTGATGATGCCGAGCGTGCCTTCCGAGCCGACCAGCAGCCGCGTCAGATCATAGCCGGCCGAGCTCTTTTTCGCCCGCTTGCCGGTCGTCACCGTCTCGCCGTCGGCCATGACGGCGGTCAACGACAGCACGTTCTCGCGCATCGTGCCGTAGCGCACCGCGTTGGTGCCGGAGGCCCGCGTTGCGGCCATGCCGCCGAGCGAGGCATTGGCGCCGGGGTCGATCGGAAAGAACAGTCCGGTGTCGCGCAGATGCCGGTTCAAATCCTCGCGGGTGACGCCGGGTTCGACCGTGCAGTCGAGATCCTGTGGATTGACCGCCAGGATACGGTTCATGCGCGATGTGTCGACCGATATGCCGCCGCCCGGTGCGTTGGTATGGCCTTCCAGCGAGGAGCCGACGCCGAAGGCGATCACCGGCACGCGGTGCGCAGCGCAGGCGCGCACGATCTCCTGCACCTCGGCGGTCGTCTCCGGAAACGCGACGCCGTCAGGCGCCTGCGTCGGAATATAGGTGGTGGTATGCGCGTGCTGCGAGCGGATCGCCTGACCGGTCTGGAATCGCTCGCCAAGCTGTTGCTTGAGAATGCCGAGCACCGCAGCGATGCCTTCCTCGTTGCGTTCGACCGGGTTGAGGTCGCTCAGAGCCATGAATTCCTCCGCGAATGGACCAGTGTCCACGCTTGTTATGCGATTATGGATGCGTAGTCTTACCCGCCACGCTCTGTCCAGCGCCAGAACAAGGAAGTTTCGATGCCCATCCCCACTCCCTTCGTCTCGAAACCCATGGACATCGAGAAGGACTGGATCGACTACAACGGCCATCTCAACATGGCCTATTACAACGTGCTGTTCGACCGCTGCTCGGACGGTGCCTTCGAGGCAATGGGCATGGGACCGAACTATGCCAAGGATCGTCGCCTGACCATCTACACGGCCGAAGTCCATGTCTGCTACGTGCAGGAGCTGCATCTCGAGCACAAGGTCACGGTCTCCTTCCAGCTCATCGACCACGACGACAAGCGGCTGCGGGCCTACCAGGAAATCCGCCATGTCGACGGCTGGCTGGCCGCGACTTCCGAATCGCTGTCGCTGCATGTCGACATGTCCGGGCCGAAGGTGGCGCCCTTCCCCGCCGATGTGCTGGCCAGGGTCGAAGCCATGCGCGCCGCCCATTCGGCACTGCCGATGCCGGAACGGGCCGGCCGTTCGATCAGCATCAAACGCAAATAGGGCGAAGCCGACACCTTCTCGTTCCCGGCTTCAAAGCCACACCCGCAATCTAAAATCGCAGAACCCTGCCGTCGGCCGGCAGCAATGCTTGAAGCGGCGCGGCGCCCTCGTTAACCTTACCAAGGTTTTAACGGGAACAAGCCATCTGAGCCGTTGCGCGACTCAGCGGGTCGGTCGAAAACGATCCGCATCGAGGTAGCGACACGGGCGGCGCGGCGCCGGTTCGAGGAAAGTGCATGAAAACCGACATCAAGGTCGAAGTGGACAGGCTGGCCGCCGATCCGCGCATCACCGACTATGATTTCTGGCGCTCGCTCAAGAACGTCAACAACGAGATCTTCCACATCGCCAACAACAATGAGCCGATCCCGTTCGACATGATCCGCTGGCGCGCCATCCTGAAGCAGGCGCGCATGAAGCGCGGCCACGCATAGGTTCCTCTCCCGTAGGTCAAGCCTGGCGCCTCAACGCTCCCAGCGCCGAGCGCGCCACCACCGGCGACGACTGGATGATCGCCGTATTGGTCATCGCATAAGGAATGATGCGGTCGATCACCCGCTCGAGTTCGGCCACCGAGCCGACATGCGCCAGCGCGATGAAACAATCCTCTCCGGTCACCCGGTCGCATTGCACGATCTCCGGCAGTTCGCGGATGATCTCGGCCACGACGGCCAGTTGCCCCGGCACCGGCCGGATGCGCAGCCATGCCGACAGCGGCAGGCCGAGTGCCGCCGGGTTGATCCTGACCGAATAGGCCTCGATGACGCCGCTTTCCTGCAGCCGCTTGATGCGCTCGGCCACGCTCGGCGCCGACAGACCGACTGAGCGTGCCAGCTCCGCCGTGCTGGTGCGCGCGTCCTTCTCCAGCAGACGCAGGATCTTCATGTCAGAGACATCGAGGTCGGCACTTTCAGTTCGAAGGCGCTTCATGGGAAATTCCTTGCTTCTGAGAGGAATCTCGCCAGACGAGCCCATCATCACTCATATAAACCGGCAAATATGCCTGCGATACTGATCCGGTGGATGATCAAACGCAAGCTCTTACGGCAGATCCTGCCCCGGGCAACCCCACCCTGGCCAGGCCGACGGCAAAATTGCCGCCGCATGTCTGGTTCGCCGTCAGCGCCGTCTTCCACTATCTCGGGCCGGCCTTCGCCGTGCTGCTTTTCCCGCATGTCGGCGTGCTCGGCATGGCGTGGCTGCGCATCGCCACGGCAGCACTCATCTTCGCGCCGCTGACCCGTCCATGGCGAAGCTTCGCCCGCGCCGATCGCTCGACAAGACTGCTGTTGCTGGCCTTCGGCACCTGTCTGGCGGTGATGAACTGTTCGTTCTACCTGGCGCTCGACCGCCTGCCGATCTCGCTGGTGGCGGCGATCGAATTCGTCGGCACCATCGGCGTCGCGGCGATCGGCCTCAGGAGCCCGCGCAATCTTGCCGCCCTTGTCGTCGCCGTCGCTGGCACCTTGCTGCTCATCGACGTCAGATGGTCCGACAATCCCATCGGGCTGTGCTGGGCCTTCCTCAACGGCGCGCTGTTTGTCGGCTACATCGTGCTCGGCCACCGCGTTGCCGCGTCTGGCGTAGGCGCCGGCATCGCCGGCCTGGGTGCTGCCATGGCGATCGCCTTCATCGTCGTGCTGCCGATCGGCCTCACCGATGCGCTGCCGGCCTTTTTCTCACTGCCGCTGCTGTTCGCCGCCATCGGCGTCGGCATCTGTTCCTCTGTCATTCCCTACATCTGCGACCAGCTCGCCATGTCGCGGCTGCCACGCGCCAGCTTCGCGCTGATGCTGTCGCTGCTGCCCGTCACCGCGACGCTGATCGGCGTCGTCGTGCTGCGCCAGATTCCGAGTTTTACCGATTGCCTCGGCATTGCGCTGGTGGTCGCCGGCGTCGCCTTCCACAAGCCGGCGAACACGGATTAGACGAACGCCCTATGCCAGTTTCTGCTTGAGGAAGGCGATCGTTCTGCCCCAGGCGAGGTCCGCTGCCTTCTTGTCGTAGCGCGCTGCCGACGTGTCGTTGTTGAAGGCATGGTTGGCGCCTTCATAGACATAGACCGTGTATTCGACATGCGCCGCGTCGAGTTCCTTCTTGAAGGCGTCGATGCCGGCATTGATGCGCTCGTCCAGTCCGCCATAGTGCAACAGCAAGGCCGCCTTGATCTTGGATACATCGGCGGCCTTCGGCTGCATGCCGTAATAGGCAACGCCGGCACTGAGATCGGGCGCGTTGATCGCCAGCATGTTGACCGTGCCGCCACCCCAGCAGAAGCCGATGGCGCCGACCTTGCCGTTGCCGTCCTTGTCGCTCTTGAGGAAAGCGACGGTCGCGACACCGTTGGCGATGGTCTGCGCCGGATCGAGCTTGGCGAACATGTCGCGCGCCTTGTCTTCATCGGTTGGCGTTCCGCCGAGCGGCGACAGGAAATCCGGCGCCAGCGCCACGAACCCCTCCAGCGCCACGCGTCGCGTCACATCGCGGATATGCGGGTTGAGCCCCCTGTTCTCATGCACGACGATCACCGTCCCAAGCTTGCCCGCCTTGTCCGCCGGCTTGACCAGGTAGCCCTTCATCTCGCCGCTGCTGCCGGGATAGCTGATGTCCTCGCCCTTCACCCGCGGATCGTTGTCGGCGACAACAGCCGCTTGCGCCGAATTTGCCGCCAGAAGCGGCGCGATCGCGGCGGCCGCCGCACCCGATCCGGCAAGCCGGGTCAACTGCTCCATGAACCGGCGGCGATCGAGCGTCAGATGCGTATATTCGTCATAGGCGTCGATCATCGCCTGGGTGATGGCGGGCTTGGCGTCGGGTTTCGTCATGGATGGGGTCCTCTGCTTCGGGCTTTAGTTCCCAGCTACATAGGGACCAAGCCGGCATGATCCAGTCGAGCACTCATCGCGGCCGCCGATTGCCTCAGGGCGCAGGGCGCCGGCCGCGCCCGAGCAGTAAAGCCGGCGCCATGCGCGGCCATGTCATCACTTTTTGGTCATTGGCGATAAATCCTGCTGGCGCTGCCACAATCGTGAGGGAAGGTGGCTATCGACCAGTATCTGGCCGTGTGCCCACACGTCAGACCCAGAAGGAAGCGATGACCATGACCATGCCTTCCCCGATCCTCGCCAGCGCGCTCGTCCTTGCGGCGACCGCCGCTTTGGCCCTGTGCTCGATGGTTCTGAACGCAGGCAGACGATCGTTGATCAGGGTCCGCACTGAGCGGAACCGCAACACGAAAACCCAGGGCTGAGTGACGCCATGAACGTCCAGGATATCGTCAACACCGTCTCGCAGAAGGCGGGCCTCGACCAGATGACGACGCAGAAAGTCGTCGGCACCATTTTCTCGGTGCTCGAACACGAGGCGGAGGGCACAAGCGCCTCGGCGTTCTTCGCCAAGATCCCCGGCGCCGACGACCTCGCCCATCAATATGACGTCATGGCCGCCGCTCCGGCCGGCGGTGGCGGTTTTCTGTCGTCGCTGCAGGGCGCGCTTGGCGGCGTTCTCGGCGAGAAGGCCGGCGCGCTGATCAACGGCGTCGCCGCACTCAAGGCATCCGGGCTCGACATGGCGCAGATCCAGAAGGCCGGCGCGACGCTGATCCAGCAGGCCGAAGCCGCCGCCGGCCCCGACCTGACCAACAAGGTGCTCGGCTCGGTGCCCAGCCTGAAGGGCCATCTGGGGATTGGCTGATCGACAATCGGGCCGATCGGAAGGTTTGCCGCCCCTCATCGCCCAGTCGGGCACGTTTCCCCGTCACTATGCGGGGGAAAGATACCGGCACAGATGATGGTCGGCGCGACCTCTGAGAGATCGCGCCCCCCTGCGCCCCTACTTCGGCAGCGCGTAGGCCATCACATAGTCCCCAGGCTTGGTGCCGACCGAACCGTGGCCACCGGCGACGATGACCACGAACTGGCGGCCGTCGGCGACCGTATAGGTCATCGGCGTCGATTGCCCGCCGGCCGGCAGCCGCGCCTGCCACAGCTGCTTGCCCGACGTCAGGTCGTAGGCGCGCAGATAGTCGTCGACCGCGGCCCCGAGGAAGGCGACGCCACCGGCGGTGATCATCGGCCCGCCGATGCCGGGCACGCCGACCTTCAGCGGCAGCGGCAGCGGCGTCATGTCGTAGACGGTGCCGTTGCGGTGCTTGTAGGCGATCTTGCCGGTCCTGAGATCGGCGCCGGCGACATAGCCCCAGGGCGGCGCCTGGCAAGGAATGCCGAGCGGCGACAGGAACGGCCCCATCACCACCGCATAGGGCGCACCCTCGTTGCGGTTCAGCCCCTGCTCGCTGCCGCGCCCTTCGTCCGGCGGCGGCACCTGATCGCGCGGAATGAGCTCCGACTTGAACGCCAGATAGGTCGGCATGCCGAACAGCACCTGCCGGACCGGGTCGACGGCAATGCCGCCCCAGTTGAAGGTGCCGAAATTGCCGGGATAGATCAGCGAGCCCTGGACGGAAGGCGGCGTATAGCGCCCCTCATAGCGCAGGCCCTGGAATTCGATCCGGCAGGCCAACTGGTCGAACATGGTTAGGCCCCACATGTCGGCGCCGGTGAGCGGCTTCGGCATGAAGGTAAGGTCGGAGACCGGCTGCGTTGGCGATGTGTGGTCACCTTCGATCGCGCCGCCGGGCGCCGGCACTTCGTTGACCGCAATGACCGGCTCGCCGGTGCGGCGGTCGAGCACATAGAGGTCGCCCTGCTTGGTCGGCCCGACCAGCGCCGGCACCACCGTGCCGTCGGGTTTGGTGATGTCGATCAGGCTCGGCTGCGCCGGCACGTCCATGTCCCAGAGATCGTGGTGCACGGTCTGCCGCACCCAGCGCACCTGCCCGGTGTTAAGGTCGAGCGCGGTGATCGACGACGAGAACTTCTCGACATTGGCACTGCGCCCGGCGCCGAGCTGGTCCGGCGTCTGGTTGCCGAGCGGCACGTAGAGCAGGCCGAGCTTCTCGTCGGCGCTCGGCGTCGACCACATGTTGGGCGAGTTGGCGGTATAGGTCTGGCCGGCCGGCAGCGGCGTCGTCTGGTCCGGATTGCCGGAATCCCAGTTCCAAACTAGCGCGCCGGTGGCGGCGTCGTAGGCGCGGATGACGCCGGACGGCTCCTGCGTCGAATAATTGTCGTTGACCGCGCCGCCGACGATGATCTTGCCGCCTGAGATCAGCGGGGCCGAGGTCGAGTAATAATAGCCCGACTTCGGATAGGGCATGTTGGTCAGAAGGTTCAGCGTGCCGCCCTCGGCAAAAGCCGGGCAGATCTGCCCGTTGGCGGCATCGAGCGCGATCAGCCGCGCGTCCGAGGTCGGCAGGTAGACGCGGGTCGCACAGGGCTGCCCGGCGGCGCCGGCGGCATCGGCGTAATAGGCCACGCCGCGGCAGGTCTGGTGCTGGCGGTCCTTGTCGAGCTTGACCTTGGGATCGAAGCGCCATTTCTCCTTGCCGCTCGCGGCATCGATTGCGATGGCGAAATTATGCGGCGTGCAGATGTAGAGCGTGTCGCCGATCTTCAGCGGCGTCACCTGATAGGTGGTCTCGCCGACATCGTCGGGACCCTTCACGTCGCCGGTCTGGTAGGTCCAGGCGGGCTGCAGCTTGGCGACATTGTCCGGTGTGATCTGGTCGAGCGGCGAATAGCGCTGGCCGAACTGCGTGCGGCCGTAATAGTGCCATTCGCCGGCCGGCACATCATTGCCGAGATTGGCGTTGGCGACCACCTTGTCGGTGCCGAGTTCGCCGGCAATATCCTTCGGATCCGAAGTCATCGAATAACCGGCGACGGCTAATGATGCCAGCACGGCAAGGATCAGCGGCGCGCGTGCGTCAGGACCGACAAGACCCCGCCTCGCCCACGGCATCAGCAGCCACAAAGCGAGAAGCACGATGATGCCGCCGCGAGGCCCGAGTTCCCACCAGTCGAAGCCGGTTTCCCAGACCGCCCAGGCCAACGTGCCGAGCACGATCACCGCGTAGAGCCACAAAGCAGTCGACCTGCGCCGGTAAAGCAGCCAGGCGGCGATCAGGAAGGCAAGGCCAGCAACGACATAGTACCAGCTGCCGCCCAGCATCGCCAGGCGGATACCGCCGCCGCCGAGTGCCAGGCCGATGAGGAAAAGAATGAGGGAGGTGATGGTGACAGCCAAGATGATACTCCTTCGACTGTTGCGCTTTGCGGCGCTGCCATGGCAACCCGGCATTGCGTCGCTGCCCGAAGCACAACTTTCTCCCGACGGTCCCGCCTGTCAAGCATGGGCCTCAAGCGCAGGCGGTAATGGTCCATCGCCATTGGGATAACATCGACCGCACTGGGAGCGTGGGCAGCAATCGGGCACTTTAGCGGAACAAAACGTAGACAGTTCTGGTCTTTCCCCACCGAATCACTACATTCGGGGCAATGTCCGGCTTTTCCGAAGACATGCCCTTTTTCGACGAACCCAATGCGCGGCCCACGGCCCCGTCGGGCATCGCCGCGCGCGCCATGGCTGCCCGCAGCGGTCAAAACAACGCACCCGACTACCTGAAGGGCCTCAACCCGGAGCAGCGGCTAGCTGTTGAAACCACCGAAGGTCCGGTTCTGGTGCTGGCCGGAGCGGGCACCGGCAAGACCCGCGTGCTCACCACCCGCATCGCCCACATCCTCGCCACCGGCAAGGCGTTCCCGTCGCAGATCCTCGCGGTGACCTTCACCAACAAGGCCGCGCGCGAGATGAAGATCCGCATTGGCGTGCTGATCGGCGAAGGCAATGTCGAGGGCATGCCATGGCTCGGCACCTTCCACTCGATCGGCGTGAAGCTGCTTCGCAGACATGCCGAACTCGCCGGTTTGCGCTCCGACTTCACCATCCTCGACACCGACGACGTCGTGCGGCTGATCAAGCAGTTGATCCAAGCCGAAGGTCTGGACGACAAGCGCTGGCCGGCCAAGCAGTTCGCCCAGATGATCGACGGCTGGAAGAACAAGGGGCAAGGCCCGGCCGACATCGCCGAGGGCGACGCCCGCGCCTTCGCCAACGGCAAGGGCCGCGAACTCTACAAGGCCTATCAGGAGCGGCTGAAGACGCTGAACGCCTGCGATTTCGGCGACCTGCTGTGCCACCCGATCCGCATCTTCCGCGCCAATCCGGACGTGCTGAAGGAATACCACAGGCGCTTCAAATACATCCTCGTCGACGAGTATCAGGACACCAATACCGCGCAGTACATGTGGCTGCGCCTCCTGGCGCAGCGGCCTCAAGGCAAGCCGATCTCCCCCCTTGAGGGGGAGATGTCCGGCAGGACAGAGGGGGGCGCCTCGCGCCGACAGGCTGGAGGGACAGCGCCCCCCTCTGTCGCCTCCGGCGACATCTCCCCCTCTAGGGGGGAGATTGGGCGCTCTTCGGCCGAAACCCGCGCCACCGTAAACATCTGCTGCGTCGGCGACGACGATCAGTCGATCTATGGCTGGCGCGGTGCCGAGATCGACAACATCCTGCGCTTCGACAAGGATTTTCCCGGCGCCACCATCATCCGGCTGGAGCGCAACTACCGCTCGACCGCGCACATCCTTGGCGCTGCCTCCCACCTCATCGCCCACAATGAGGGCCGCTTCGGCAAGACGCTGTTCACGGACCGCAACGATCCCGAAGACGGCAAGGTGCATGTCCACGCCGCCTGGGATTCCGAGGAAGAAGCGCGCGCCGTCGGCGAGACCATCGAGACCTACCAGCGGCAAAAGCACAATCTCAACGACATGGCGATCCTGGTCCGCGCCTCCTTCCAGATGCGGGAGTTCGAGGACCGCTTCGTCACGCTCGGCCTCAACTACCGCGTCATCGGCGGCCCGCGCTTCTACGAGCGCATGGAGATCCGCGATGCGCTGGCCTTCTTCCGCGTCGTCGCGCAAGGCGCCGACGACCTCGCCTTCGAGCGCATCGTTAATGTGCCGAAGCGCGGCCTGGGCGAAGCCACCATCCGCCAGATCCACGACACCGCGCGTGCGCTGCGCATCCCGATGCTGGAGGCCGCCGCCAAGCTCGCCGAAAGCGACGAGCTGAAGCCGAAGCCGCGCGCGGCCTTGCGCGAAGTGGCCGCCAATTTCGAGCGCTGGCAAAAGGCCCTGGAAACCACACCGCACACCGAACTCGCCGAGACCATTCTCGAAGAGAGCGGCTACACCGACATGTGGAAGAACGACCGCTCGGTCGAAGCGCCCGGCCGGCTGGAAAACCTGAAAGAGCTGATCCGCTCTATGGAGGAGTACGAATCGCTGCGCTCCTTCCTCGAGCATGTCGCACTGGTCATGGACGCCGAGCAGAATGCCGGGCTCGACGCCGTCTCGATCATGACGCTGCATTCGGCCAAGGGCCTCGAATTCGAGACCGTCTTCCTGCCCGGCTGGGAGGAAGGCCTGTTCCCGCACCAGCGTGCGCTGGATGAAGGCGGCCGCTCCGGGCTGGAGGAAGAGCGCCGCCTTGCCTATGTCGGCCTGACCCGCGCCAAGAAGAACCTGCATCTTTGGTTCGTCTCCAACCGCCGCATCCACGGCCTGTGGCAGTCGACCATCCCGTCGCGCTTCCTCGAAGAATTGCCGAACGCCCATGTCGAGGTCGCTGAAAGCGGCAACAGCTACGGCGGCTACGGCAATTCCTATGGCGGCGGTTCCTTTGCCTCCGGCCGCGGCGGCCAGGGCGCCGGACGGCAGAACCCCTATGGCGCCTCGCGCTTCGACACTGTCGGCGCCGACGCCGAAAAATCCGGCGCCTTCTCCAACACCTATGCCACACCGGGCTGGCAGCGCGCGCAGGCCAACCGCACCGAGGCCACCGACCGCAATTGGGGCTCGCGCTCCGGCCATCAGGTCGAGCGCATCGGCTATGGCGAGACGGACAGCGGCTACGGCGCCGGCCGCACTTCGGTCAAGGGCCGCACCATCGACGGCGAACTGGTCGCCAAATCCGTCGCCGACAAGCCGTCCCCCTTCAGCGTCGGCGACCGCGTCTTCCACCAGAAATTCGGCAACGGCAACATATCGGCAATAGAAGGCAATAAGCTGACCATCGACTTCGACAAGGCCGGCCAGAAACGCGTGCTGGACGGGTTTGTGGCGGCGGTGTGAAGATGGCGTTTTCCCGCGGACAGCTCCCACCTTCGTCATCCACGGGCGGAGCAGGAGCGAAGCGACGTCGCGGAGACCCGGGGATCCATGCCGTGACCTTGGCCGTGGAGTGCAGCGGAGCAGAATTCTGCACCGTAGCGACGCGTTGAAGTCGCGGCATGGATCCTCGGGTCTGCGCTGCGTCGCTACGCTCCTTGCTTCGCCCGTGGATGACGAAAACGATGAGCGCCGGCGCCAATCGTCAAGGCATGCGATCCGCCAACGAAACAGCCCTCACCGATACCTTGCCTGGTTCCACTTATGCCCCAGCAGCGACAGGATGATGATTAGGCCGTTGAAGAACTGGACGTAGAAGCCGCTCAATCCCGCCGCCACGACGCCGGTCTGGATGAAGGACACGGTGACCGCGCCGATGGCGCCGCCGACAACCGTGCCGATGCCGCCCCAGGTCGGCGTGCCGCCGACGAACACCGAGGCCAGCACCGGCAGCAGATAGCCGTCACCGGCGGTCGGCCACCAGGTGAAGTTGATCATCACCGAGAAGGTGCCGGCGATCGCGGCCCCGATGCCGACGAAGACAAACACTTTCACCCGCACGCGCTTGACGTCGATGCCCATCTGCTGGGCGCTGTCGGGATTGTCACCGACCACCCTCACCTGCGCGCCGAAGCGGTGGCGGTTGTAGAGCATCGCCGACAGCACGACGAAGCCGATGGCCCAGAAGATCTGCACCGGAATGCCCAGGAGCTGGCTGGAGAAGATCGTATAGGCCCAGCTGTCGCTGAGGCTGGTCAGCGCCATCGACTTGCCTTCGTTGATGATCTGGATCAGGCCGCGCAGCAGGAAATTCATGCCGAGCGTGGCGATCAGCGACGACAGCCCCCCATAGACGACCAGCGAGCCTACCAGGAAGCCGAGCAACATGCCGGTGACGAGTGCCGCGGCGATGCCGAGGAACGGATCGTAGCCGGCCTGCACGACCAGCGCGAAGACCCATGAGGCGAAGCCCATCGTTGCCGGAAACGACAGGTCGATCTCGCCGCAGGTGACGACAAACACCAGCGGCACCACCACGAACAGCGCAACGGGGAGCGTCGTCAGCACCGAGCGGTAGAGATACCAGGTAGTGAAGACGGTCGGGTTGGCGATCATGAACACCGTCATCATGACGATGAACACGGCGAGCGTGCCGAGCGCGGCACGGTTGTCGAGGATGAAGCCGCGCATCCAGTGGTCGGATGGGTGTTTCCACTCTTTCTGGGCAGTGGAGCGGGGAATGCCGGCGGACGGCTCGTGCAGGTCGGGCTCCATGGTCTTGCTCATCGTGCTCTCTGCTCCGCGTCGCCGGCATCGTGCAGCCCGGCCAATCCGCCGGGATGCGCGACCTCTTCCATGAAGTTGATGAGATCTTCGGCCGACTTGACCTCGCTGCGGTCGGTCGTCAGTGCGACCTTGCCGCGGTCGAGCACGACGAAGCGATCGGCGATGCCGAAGACATGATGGATGTTATGGCCGATGAACAGGATCGAGCGGCCGCTCGCCCGCACCTGGCGCACGAAATGGAACACCTTGGCGGTTTCGGTCAGCGACAGCGCCGTCGTCGGCTCGTCGAGGACGATCAGCTCGGCCTGCTTGTAGATGGCGCGGGCGATCGCCACGCCCTGGCGTTCGCCGCCCGAAAGCTGGCCGACGATCGACTGCGGCGTGAACACTTTCGAGGTGAAGCCGATCTCGCGCATCAGCCGGCTCGCTTCCTCGATCTCCTTGTTGACCCTGAGAAAGCCCATGAAGCCGGTCAGCTCGCGGCCCATGAAGATGTTGCGAACGATGGTCTGCTGCACGGCCAGCGCCCGGTCCTGGAACACCGTCTCGATGCCGGCCTCGCGCGAACGCGCCGCGCTCCACCCGGTCACCGGCTTGCCGCGCACGAGGATCTCGCCGCTGGTCGGCTTGACCACGCCCGAGAGGATCTTGATCAGCGTCGACTTGCCGGCGCCATTGTCGCCGAGCAGGCCGACGACCTCGCCGCGGTCGACGCTGAGATTGACCCCGCCCAGTGCATAGACCTGGCCGTAGGATTTGCTGATGTCGCGCAGTTCGATGAGGCGTTCGACCATCGTATCCTCGCTTGATTGTCTGTTGCCGGCTTCGTCGCCAGCGGTCCCGCCGGCCGGGGCCTGAGATCCCGGCCGGCGGCTTGGGAGGTCAGCGCAGCGCCTGCTTGGCGAGCTCAGCGACGATCTCGTAATTTTCGGGCGTAACGAAACCGGCGCCGGTGTCGACATTCATCGGCGCCAGCCCCAGCACCACCTGCTGGCAGAGGCTGAGGATCGGCAGATAGCCCTGCAGGAACGGCTGCTGGTCGGCGGTCAATTGCACCCAGCCGCCCTTGAAACCCTCGACGATCTGCGGGCTGGTGTCGAAGCCGAAGTTGAAGATCTCGCCCGCCTTGCGTCCGGCTGCCTGCATGTAGGTCGAGACATTGCCGAGCATCTGCCCGCCGGGATAGCCGACCGCCTTGACGTCGGGATTGTTGAGCAGCGCCGCGGTGATCACCGGAATGGCCAGATTGGGATCGGAGGCCCATTCGCCGCTCGGCGGTGAGGACAACTGGATGACCTCGACGCCGGCCTCCTTGAGCGCCGCCACCGTGCCGCGCTCACGCGCGCCGCGGCTTTCGTTTTCGAACGGACCGATCATGATCGCCTTGTCGCCGGCCTTCAGCTTGCCAAGCTTGAACGCCTCGGCGCCGAGCGCGCGGCCCTGCTGTTCCTGCTGGGCGCCGACATAGCCGCCGCCGAACGCCTCCACCACCTTCGGCACCGGCACGTTCTGGTACATCATCTTGATGCCGTCCTTGTGCGCCTGTTCGGCGAGCGGCATGATGGACGCGTCGCCCGGATGGCCCATCATGGCGATGCCGTTGGGCTTGACCGCGACGGCCTCGCGCAGTTGCTGCACCATCTTTTCGATGTCCCACTGGGAGAAGATGTAGTCGACCTTCGGCCCGAGATCGGCCTCTGCCTGCTTGGCGCCATTGTAGACGATGGTGCCGAAAGCGTCGCCCTCGGCGCCGCCGACGAAGAAGCGGATGTGGACGTCCTTGCACCATTTGGCGTCGAGCGCCCGCGCGGGCAAGGTGGAGATCGCAGCGGCAAGCATCGTGGCGGCGGCCACGACGGTCGAGCGCAGAACTGTCCTTCTCATCGTCATGCTCATGCACTTATCCTCCCTTTTTGTCCTCGCAAGCGAGGGGTTCGACATTCGCTTCGGCAATGTGCGTTGCAGACATCCCGGCCGGCTCCTCCCGCCGGCCGATCCTCACATCGGGTTCGGCAGGTAGCTGGTCCCTCCCCGGCATTGCTTGAGATATTCAAGCGCCCGCACCTGGCCGGTGATCTCGAGATCGCCGCGATAGACCGGGTCGTGCCAGCCTTCGATATCGATGGCCCCCTTGTAGCCGGCCAGCCGCAATTCGCTGATCACCCGCGTCCAGTCGCTGTCGCCGAAACCGGGCGTGCGCATCTGCACGAAGGGCAACCGGCCGAACACGCCATGCTCGCGGATCACGTCCCAGCGCACCGTCGCGTCCTTGCCGTGGACATGGAAGATGCGCGGCGCCCATTTGCGGATCTGGGGTATCGGATCGATCAGGTAGACGAGTTGATGGCAGGGCTCCCATTCCAGCCCGAGATTGTCATCGGGCACTTCGTTGAACATCAGCTCCCAAGCGTCCGGATTGTGGGCGATGTTCCAGTCGCCGGCGGCCCAGTTGCCGTCCATGGCACAGTTCTCGAACGCGATGCGCACCCCCTTGTCGGCGGCGCGCCTGGCCAGCGGCCCCCAGACCTCCTTGAAGCGCGGCAGGCTGTCCGTCAGCTTCTTGCCGCGCAGGCGGCCGGTGAAGCCGCTGATCATCGAGGTGCCGAACAGATGCGCGTTGTCGATCACCGTCTCCCAGGCCTTGAGCACGCCGCGATCGACCTCGCCGTCTTCCAGCGGGTTGCCGAAGACGCCGAGCGAGGACACGGTGACGTCGGCATCGCCGATCGCCTCGCCGATCTGGCCGGCGAGAAGCGGCAGGTCCTTGCCGCCAAGCGTTTGCCAGAAGAAGGGCTGGATGCTCTCGAAGCCGTGCGGCAGGATCTGTTTGACGTAAGCCGCCGGGTCGTCGAGATTGGCCCGCACCATGGTGCCGATCCGGATGTCGAGAAGCGGGTTCGGCGTCATTGTGCGTCCTCTGCGATTGTCACGCGGCGGCCGGTCTCGGCGCTTTCGATGGCGCCGAAAACCATGGCCAGGCTCTTGATGTTGTCGGCGCCGCGCGTTTCCGGCTCGGTGCCGGTCTGGATGGCGTGCACGAAATCCTGGAGAATGCCGAGATGGCCGCCTACGCGATCGGACGCATCGAGCGGCGGCACCGCGATCGGCTGGGTTTTGTCGAACATTCCGTCGCGGCCCGGCATCACTGCTTCTGCCCTCAGCTCGTCATTGCCGTCCCAGAGCAGGCTGCCGCGCTCGGCGACGATGCGCCACGTACTTTCCCAACTGGTGCGGAAGCCGGCGGCGCACCAGCTCCCGGCATAGGTGAAGACCTTGCCGCGGCCGAGATCGAAGACGGCGCTGGCCGACGATCCCTGCCGGTACCAGGAATTGGCCGGCTCCCATTCCTGGCAATAGACGCCGGCCGGCTCGCCGGCGACCATATAGCGGGCGGCGTCGAATGTGTGGATCGCCATGTCGAGCAACAGCACATGCGCCATCTCCTCGCGAAAGCCGCCGAAATGCGGTGCGACGAAAAAGTCGGCGTGGATGCTGGTAGGCGTGCCAATGGCGCCGGAGTCCAGGAACCTGCGGATGCGCCTGACATTGGCGACATAGCGGCGGTTCTGCACGACGGCGTGAATGCGCCCGGCGCGGCGAGCGGCCTCGACGATGGCGCGCGCATTTTCCGGACTGTCGGCGAGCGGCTTTTCCGTCAGCAGATGGCAATTGTGGGCAAAAGCGGAAAAAGCGACTTCGCGCCGGGTGGCTGGAACCACCACGTCGAACACCGCTTGCGGTTTGGTCTGGTCGAGCACGGCGTCGAGATTGCTGCCGATGACGGCATTGGTGAGGTCGTATTCGCGCGCCCTCGCCCGTGCCCTGTCGGCATCGAGATCCACGAGGCCGATAAGGGTGAGCCCGTGGATCTGCCTGATGGCATCGAGCCAGGCCTTGCTCATCGCTCCGCAGCCGACCAGGACGACATCGATCATCCAGCGCTCCTCCTCCGCTCGGTCCCTCCAGACCGATCGTCACGGCATCCACGGCAGGACCGTAAACGTTTTTCCGTAAACGTTTACGAGAACACACCCGAAGGCGTAGAATGTCAATCGGCCCTTGGCGAAATTCGTCTTACCGCCTTGGCCTGAGCGGCTACCGGTGCTAGCCAAGCAAGGGGGAGAACAGTCTCTTGGCGTCCAGCATTCACGACCTTGCCCGTCACTTGAACATATCGATCGGCACGGTGTCGCGGGCGCTGAACGGCCGCGCCGACGTCAATGCCGACACGCGCCAGCGTGTGCTCGAGGCGGCCAGGACGCTGAACTATTCGCCGAACCAGTCCGGCCGCAGCCTGAGGCAAGGCGCCACCCGTTCGATCGCCTTCATGCTGCAGCCGCATCCCGGCGACCAGCAATATGGCGAGCCGTTCTTCATTCCGTTTCTGATCGGGCTGCAGGCCAGGCTTGCCGAAAGCGGGCTCGACCTGACCGTGGTCATGGGCGCGCCGGGCGACTACCAGCAGGAGCGCCTGCGCCGTGTCGTCGAGACGCGCCGCGCCGATGCGGTGCTGCTGGCCTGGACGCGGCGCGAGGACGAGCGCATCGACTATCTAACGCAAGCCGGCTTTCCCTTCGCCACGCTCGGCCGCAGTCGCTCCGGAGCCAAGTCCTATCCTTCCCTCGACCTCGATTTCGAGAAGGCCGGAGCCGATGCCGTCGACCGCCTGGTGGCGCGCGGTCACCGCCGTATCGCCGCTATCCGTCCCTCACTCGACCTCAATTTCGGCTATCTGTTCCTCGCCGGCTACCGCAAGGCCCTGAAGCGGCACGGCATCGAGGTCGACCCGGAGCTGATCGCGTCCGGCTTCATCAACGAGGCCGGCGGCTACAAGGTGACGCCCCAGGTCATGCGCTCCAAGGCCCCGCCGACCGCCATCATCTTCAACAATGATGCAATGGCGCTGGGCGGCTGCAAGGCGCTGGCCGAGATGGGCATCAGGCCGGGCCAGGACATGGCGGTAACCGTCATCGTCGACACGCCGCTCTGCCGCTATTTTTCCCCGGCGTTGACCGCCTTCCGCCCGGCGCTGGAGCCAATGGGACAACGGCTTGCCGAAATGCTGCTGGCGTCGCTTCCCGCCTTCGCCGGCCCGGAGGGTCCACGGATCATCCGCGAGGTCTGGCCGCTGGAGCTGGTCGCACGCGACAGCGATTGATGGTGGCAGCAGGGCCGCCGATGTCGTCCTCCCCTCAAACAGCACACCGGTGCCGCAGTGAACCGGCCGCAACCTTGAATGCGCGGGAGGCGCTGCAGGTTCCGGATCGCGCCACAACCAGGGCGATCAGCGAAAGCCGGCCTTAAGACACCGGCGCCGCTCCGCCCTCTGCCGTGCGCCGCGCGATAAACTCATCCAGCACGCCTGATGTGGCGGCAGCCGTTGCCGGCGGCGCGAAATCGGAAAGCACCCGCCTCCAGACGCCGGTGGCGCGCTCGCTCGCTGTCTTCGAGCCGCTCTGCGTCCAGTTGCCGAAATTCGACCAGTCGGCCACCAGCGGTTCGTAGAAGGCGGTGCGGTAGCGCGCCATGGTGTGACCGGCCGAGAAGAAGTGGCCGCCCGGCTGCACCTCGGCGATCGCCTCGAACCCGATCGTATCGGTGTCGCCGGGCGTCGCGGCACAAAGTTCAGCCACCGTCTGCAGCGCCTCGATGTCGGTGATCAGCTTCTCGAAGGAGACACTGAGGCCGCCCTCCAGCCAGCCGGCGGCATGGATGCACATCGTCGCCCCGGCCAGCACCGAGCCCCACAGCGCGAACTGCGTCTCGTGCGCGGCCTGCGCGTCTGAGATGTTGGCCGCACTGCCGCCGCCCGATCGCCACGGCAGTCCGGTGTAGCGCGCCAGCTGACCGGCGCCCAGCGTCGCCTTGACGTGCTCGGGCGTACCGAAGGCCGGCGCGCCGGATTTCATGTCGACATTGGAGGAGAACGAGCCGTAGACGACCGGTGCCCCGGGCCGCACGATCTGCGCCAGCGTCAGCCCGGCGAGCGCCTCGGCATGCTGCAGTGTCAGCGCGCCAGCCACCGTGATCGGCGCCATCGCGCCAGCCAGGCAGAACGGCGTGATGACGGAGATTTGACCCGCACGCGCGAAATCGATGATGCCTTGCGCCATCGGGATGTCGAGCTGGCGCGGCGAGTTGGTGTTGATGACGGTGTAGCAATATGCATTTGCCAGAAACTCGTCCTGCGACAGGCCGCGCGCCAGCCGCAGCATCTCGAACCCGTCCTCGACCTGCGGCGTGCCGCGCGCGAAGACGAACGGGAGCTTGTCGGACAGCGTCAGCTGCGCGCGGTTGACGGCATAGTGGCGAAAGCGGTTGTCGACATCCTGCGGCTCGATGCAGGGTCCGAGCATATGCAGCACGTCGAAATGCTGCACCAGCCGCATCAGATCCTCGAAATCCGCCAGTGTTCCCGGCCGCCGGCCGCGATCGAGATCGGTGACGTTCGGCGCCCCGCATCCGGCCAGGAAGGTCATCGAGCCGAGCTCCAGCGTCAGATCGCGGGCGCGCGAACCGGCGTGAGCGTGGATCGATCTCGGCGCCGAGGCGAGTGCCGCCGCCACCATGTCGCGACCGATGCGCACCATGTCGGTGTCCGGATCGACCAGCGCGCCGGCGCTGGCGAAAAGCTCACGCGCCTGCGGCAGCAGGACCTTGATGCCGAGCTCTTCCAGCACCCGCAGCGCCGTGTCGTGAATCGCGGCCACCTGATCATCAGAAAAGATCGGCTGTGGCAGGAACGAGTTCTTCAGCGAATGGTAATTGGGACGGCGGCTGCTTTCGCTGCCGGCCTCGCCCGTGCGTCCACGCCGGCGTTCGCGCCTGCCGTCCCGTGCCGCGTCATCGACCATCGGAAATCCTCCTCATTGCCGCATTGCCTTGCCCTCGGGATCGTAGGGCGAGGCCGCGACGACACGCGCTGGCCGTTCCTCACCCACGACATGCACGGAGAGCGCGGTGCCCTCGCCCGCGAAATCGCGGTCGACCAGCGCCAGCGCCAGGCTCTTGCCGACCGTATAACCATAGCCGCCCGACGTGATGAAGCCGACGCGCCGGCCCTGATGCCAGACCGGCTCGAAGCCGCTGGCATCGGCGTCGAGCGCATCGATTTCCAGCGTCACCAGGCTTTGACCGCCGCCCGCCTTCCGCTGTTTCAAGGCAGCTTCGCGGCCGATGAAGTCGCTCTTGCCGAAAGCGATGAACCGGTCGAGACCGGTCTGGCCCGGCGTGTAGCCTTGCGTGAATTCGCGCGACCAGATGCCGAAGCTCTTCTCCAGCCGCAGTGCATTGAGCGCGTAATAGCCGATTTCGGCAAGGCCGAGATCCTCGCCCGCCGCCAGCAGCGTTTCGCGCAGAGTGGCATGCATGGTCACGGGGCAACCGATTTCGAAGCCGAGCTCGCCTGATATAGACAGCCGCGCTACACGGGCCTGCACCATGCCGATGTCGAATGTGCCGCAGGCCATGAACGGCAGCGCTGCGCCGGACACATCCTGATGCGTCGTTCGCTCCAGTATCTTGCGCGCGTTCGGCCCCGTCAGCAGGAAGCCGCTCATCGTGTCGGAGAGATCGGTGACGGTGACGCCTTCAGCCGCATGGCTCTCGAACCAGCGCATGTGGAATTCCCGGAGATAGTAGGAGCCCATCAGCCAATAGTCGCCGCCCCAGTTGAAGACGGTGAGGTCGCCCTTCAGCCGTCCGTCATGGCCGAGCATCGGCGCCAGGCCGGCCCGCCCCGGCTTCGGCAGCCTGCAGGCGAGCAGCCGGTCGAGCCAGGCTTCCGCACCTGGCCCCGCCACCGCATAGCGCGAATAGGCCGAGATATCGACGAGACCGGCGGCGCGCCGCACCTGCAGCGCCTCCTCGCCGACGATGTCGAAGGCGTTGGAGCGCCGCAGCGTCGTGTTCTCGGCAAATCCCATCGGCGCGAAATAGGCCGGGATTTCCAGCCCCCAGGAAGCCGTCCATTCGCATCCCGCGGCCGTCATGCCGTCATAGGCGCCGGGGCGTTTCAGCGGCCGGCCGGCGGGCAGCCGTTCATTGGGAAAGGTCATGACGAAGCGGCGCGAATAGAACTGGCGCGTCGTCTGCTTGAGATATTCCCGGTTGGCGGCGAAGGCACCATAGCGGGCGACGTCCATGCCGAAAATGTCGGCCTGCGGCTCGCCATAAATCATCCATTCGGCCAGCGACTTGCCGACGCCCCCGCCCTGGCTGAAACCGGCCATGACGCCGCAGGCGACCCAGTAGTTCTTCAATCCGCGCACCGGCCCGACGATCGGATTGCCATCCGGCGTGAAGGTGAAGGCGCCGTTGACCCATTTGCGGATGCCGGCCGTCGCCAGGCAAGGAAAGCGCTCATGCGCCTTGGCGAGTTCGGGGCTGATGCGGTCGATGTCTTCCGGGATCAGCTCGATGCCGTAGTCCCACGGCGCGCCATCCATGTTCCAGTGCTTCGGGTTCTGCTCATAGACGCCGAGCAGCACGCCCTTGCGCTCCTGCCTGAGATACGAAAAGCCGTCGAGATCGACGGCGATGCCGATTTCCCTGTCCAGCGCCGCGATCTCGGGAATGTCCTCAGTGATGAAATAATGGTGCTCCATCGGCGTCACCGGCAGGTCGACGCCGGCCATGCGGCCGAGCTGCTTTGCCCACAGCCCGCCGGCATTGACGACATGCTCGGCGATGATGGTGCCCTGCTCCGTGACGACATCCCAGCGACCGTCGGCGCGCGCCTTCAGCTCGACGACCCGGTTGCGCAGGATGATGTCGGCGCCGCGCTTTTTTGCAGCGCCGGCATAGGCGTGCGTCGTGCCGTACGGGTCGAGATGGCCTTCGTTGGAATCATGCAGGCCGCCAAGCACGCCGGTGACGTCGACGATCGGGCAGATCGCCTTGATCTCATCGGGCGTTACCAACCTAGCGGTCTCGATGCCGACCGACTGGAACACCGCCCAGGCCGATTTCAGCCACTCCCAGCGCGCGGGATCGCTGGCGATGTTGACGCCGCCCGTCATGTGCAGGCCGATATCCCAGCCGGATTCGGCCTCGATCTCCCGGTAGAGATTGATGGTGTAGTCCTGCAGCGCGGCCACGTTGGGGTCCGCGTTGAGCGCATGGAAGCCTGCCGCCGCGTGCCAGGTCGAACCGGCTGTCAGTTCGGCGCGCTCGATCAGCGCCACATCGCTCCAGCCAAATCGCGTCAGATGATAAAGGACGGAGGCCCCGACCACGCCACCCCCGATGACGACTGCGCGGTAGTGCGACTTCAAGGCTTCCCCTCCACGGTTAGTCCGAAGGATGGAGCATATATGCACTGGACATAAGTGTCTAGTGCCGCGCGCGCGCATCGTTTTTCATCGACCGCCGGCATGCACTGCGCGCTGTCACGCAAGCATCATGTTCGCGCCGTAGACCGCGTTTCGGGGAGGCTTGCGCGGCATCATCGATGTCGCACCTCTTTCAGTTTTTCATCCCGCGGCCGCTCCGGCACATCCGTCACAAAGAGGATTATCCATGAAGCACCTGTATCGAACCGCGTCGCTTGGCGTCGCGCTGGCCTTGTTCACCGCCTTGACGCCGGCGCTCGCCGACAGCACCGCGACCGTCGGCGGCACGAGCTTTGTCAACAAAGGGCTGGTCGGCGTCGGCCGCATCCCGGCCGCTCAGCGCGACAAGTTCGGCGAGACGTTTGGTTCGGGCTCCGGCATGTCGATCGACACATCAGGCTGGACGCATGAGGCCGCCGGCTACAAAGGTTCGCTCTGGCTGCTGCCGGATCGCGGCTACAATGTCGTCGGTACCACCGACTACCGGCCGCGCCTCAACACCGTCGCCATCGAGTTTACCCCGGTGGCACCAGGTGCGGCACCTGCTGCCGGCCAGCAGCAGACCGGCGTCAAGGCAACGCTCGCCGACACCATGCTTCTCACCGACGACAAGGGGGCTGATGCCACAGGCCTCGATCCGCTCAACGGCGTGCGCGCGGCAAGCGGCGACATGCCGATCCTGCCGCAAGCCGACAATGGCAAGCTGGCGCTCGACAACGAGGCGATCGTGCGGCTGCCCGATGGTTCGATGTTCATCTCCGACGAATACGGCCCGAACATCTATCGGTTTTCCGCCGACGGGCATCTGCTGTCGGCAACCCAGCCACCGGCTGCGCTGGTGCCGATGCGCCACGGCACGCCGAACTTCGCCTCGGACAATCCGGGACCCGGTGCCGCCGAGCCCGATCCGAAGGATCCCGACACCGGCCGCCAGAACAATCAAGGCCTCGAAGGCATGGCGATGACGCCCGACGGCAAGTTCCTGATCGCCGTGCTGCAGTCGGCGGCCAGGCAGGACGGCGGCGATTCCGGCTCGACCCGCCAAAACACCAGGGCGCTGGTCTATGACACGTCCGACCTCGCCCATCTCAAATTGGCGCACGAATATGTCGTGCCGCTGCCGGTGTTCAAGGATGCCAAGGGCAAGACCAAGGTCGCCGCGCAGAGCGAGATCGTGGCGCTCTCCGACAAGAGCTTCCTGATGCTGGCGCGCGACAGCGGCAACGGCCAGGGCCTGAAGGGCGACGCCTCGCTATATCGCCAGGTCAACGTCGTCGACCTATCCACCGCGACCGACATCGCCGGCGGCGCCTTCGACGCCGCTGACAAGCCGGTCGCCCCCAAGGGCGTCGTCGACCCATCGGTGACACCGGCCAAGCTGACGCCATTCATCGACATCAACGACAGTGCCGAGCTCGGCCGCTTCGGCCTGCACAATGGCGCGCCCAACGACCAGGACAACCTTTCCGAGAAGTGGGAGGCGATGTCGGTGGTCAGCGTGCTCGATGAGAAGCTGCCCGACGACTACTTCCTGTTCGTCGCCAACGACAACGACTTCCTCGCCCAGGACGGTTTTCAGGTCGGCGCGCCCTACAAGGCCGAAGACGGCGCCAATGTCGACACCATGTTCCTGGTCTATCAGGTCACGCTGCCGGGACTGGCCAAGAAGTAACGACCACTGCACGGGCGGGCGCGCTTGGCGCGTCCGCCCGGAGCACTATTGCTGGTGTTTTTCAGGCAGATTGATTGAGAAGGCTTACTTCAAGAACTCCGCGTCCTTCGGGACGCCCGCATCGATCGGCTCGGCGGTTCTGCTCGACACGGCCATGATCTTGCCGGCGGCCGACAGGTTGGGACGCACGAAGACCTGAGCGGGGCCGTTGACGCGGCTGTAGAGGTCGATGATGTCCTGGTTCATGAAGCGCACGCAGCCCGACGAAGCGTTCTTGCCGATGGAATCCCACTCCGGCGTGCCGTGCAGCCGGTACATCGTGTCCTTGCCGTCGCGGAACAGATACAGCGCGCGGGCGCCCAGCGGGCTCTGCGGGCCGGGCGGCATGCCGTCCTTGTATTTCGCCAGTTCCGGCCGGCGCTGGATCATCTCCGGCGGCGGCGTCCAGACCGGCCACTTCTTCCTCGCCTGGACCACGGCGCTGCCGGTCCATCCGAAACCGGCTTTGCCAAGGCTGACGCCATAGCGGATAGCTGTGCCGCCGTCGCGCACCAGATAAAGGAAGTGCTCAGACGTATCGACGACGATCGTGCCGGGTTTCTCCCCGGTCGGATCAGCCACGATCTGGCGCACGAATTTCGGATCGACCTTGGCAACCGGGATTGCCGGCAGTTGATAGCCCTCGTCGACACGCGCCGCATACATGCTTGCGGCATCGCCGAAAGCCGGATCGCTCGGCGGTGCTGCATCCGGCGGCGGCGGCGCCACGTCTGTTGTTGTACACGCCGAAACAGCCAGGGCGCCCAAAGCGGATGCACCGAGAAACGCGCGCCGGTTCAGGCGCACAGAAAACAGCGGAATATCGGACATGACCCCCCCGGCTTATCCAAGATCTGATAGGAATGCGGCCCCACGCATCGAGGATCAATATCCCATTCCGGAAGCTTTGAGAACATGATTAGATCAAGGCACAACCTGCGTTCCGTTGTATCGGCAATCATCGCGGACGCGACTTGAAACAAACCTTCGCCGAGCTGCCCGCCATGGACGAAAAAAATCCCCCGCGCCGGCGCACCGGCGACCTGACCAGCGGCCCGATCCCGCGCACGCTCTTGCTGTTCGCCCTGCCGGTGCTCGGCTCCAACGTGCTGCAGTCGCTCAACGGTTCGATCAACGCCGTCTGGGTCGGCCGTTTCCTCGGCGAATCGGCGCTGACCGCCACCTCCAACGCCAACCTCGTCCTGTTCCTGATCCTCGGCACCGTGTTCGGCATCGGCATGGCGGCCACCATCCTGGTGGCCCAGTCGGTCGGTGCCCGCGACCTGCCCGAGGCGCGCCGCATCGTCGGCACCAGCGCGACGTTCTTCTTCCTTGTTTCCGTTATCCTCGCGGTCTGCGGCTGGATCTGGGTCGACGCCATTCTCAACACGCTCGGCACACCGGCCGATGCCTTGCCGCTCGCGCGCTCCTATCTGCGCATCATCTTCGTCGCCGTGCCGGTGATGAACCTTCTGTCCTTCGTCATGACCGTGCTGCGCGGTGCCGGCGATTCACGCACGCCCTTCTTCTTCATGGCTCTGGCCGTCGTCCTCGACATCGTGCTCAACCCATTGCTCATCCGCGGCATCGGACCGTTTCCCGAACTCGGCATCGCGGGCTCCGCGACGTCCACGCTGATCGGCCAGACGGTAAGCGTGATCGCCATCCTGATCGTGCTCTATGTGCGCAAGCATCCGCTGCGGCTGGCCGGCGCCAACCTCGCCCTGCTGCGGCCCGATCCCACCTTGCTTCGCATCGTCGTCGTCAAGGGCGTGCCGATGGGTCTGCAGATGATCGTCATTTCGGCGGCGGCACTGACGGTGATGGGCATCGTCAATTCCTACGGCTCACAGGTTGCCGCCGCCTACGGCATCGCTGCCCAGCTGTGGACCTATATCCAGATGCCGGCGCTCGCCATCGGCGCCGCGGTGTCCTCGATGGCGGCGCAAAATGTCGGCGCCGGGCGCTGGGACCGGATCGGCCGCATCGCCGCCTCCGGTGTCGGCTTCAACCTGGTCCTGACCGGCGCACTGGTTGCCGTGCTGTCGGTTTTCGACCGTTCGGTGCTGAGCCTGTTCCTGAGCAGCGACAGCGCGGCGATCGACATCGCCGTCCACATCAACAATGTCGCCTCGTGGTCGTTCATTCTGTTCGGCATAACCATCGTGCTGTTTGCCACCGTACGAGCCACGGGTGCCGTGATGCCGCCGCTGATCATCCTGGTCATTTCGGTGCTGGTCGTGCGCACCGGCTTCGCCTATTTCATGCGTGGCGTGATCGGCGAGGAAGCGCTGTGGTGGAGTTTCCCGGTGGGTTCGATCAGCTCGCTTGTACTGGCGGCGGCCTACTACCGTTTCGGCCGCTGGCGCACCGCGCACATGATCGAGAACAGACCGGCAGCCGGCGAGCCGCCGGATACCGGTCTTGGCGTGCCACGCGGACGCGCGCATCTTTCGCCTGAAACACCGAACGGCTGAAGTACCCGTCAGGCCATGGACATGGCGGCAGGGCCGCAATTGATTTGCCGCCCTGCCCGTCACGCCAGACCCGGCGCAAATGAACCTATTTGCAGGAGAAGCCGGGCGCGATCTTGCACTTGCCGGGACGTGGCCTGTGCGGCCGATGGTGCGGAGGACGGTGCGGCTTGTGCCAGTGTGGCGGCCGATGCGGCGGACGCACGATGATGATTGGCGGGCGAACGATTTGGGAGCGTTCGAGATAACCGGAGCTGGCCCAGCCGCTCACGCCGCCACCATGGATTCTGCACCAGCCCGGCTGGCAGCCGGTGACATTGACCCTGAAGCCGCCGGGCAGCGTTCCGACCCTGGCATATCCCGCTCCCGGCCCGCCACGGACATTGAGATTGGTCGTGGTGTGGGCGCTGTAAGCGAAGGCTGCGGCGGATGTCCCGAAGACCGCAGCCATTATGGTTGCGAACACAAGCAGAAAACGAAATCTCATCAGTCCCCTCCATTCGAATCCCGGCCGTTCATCTGCTTCGGCCAAGACTGCCCTGCAAGAGGAGCGGCCAAGCCAAGAAAAGTCAACAGGTGAGCGGCCGTAACCGTCCTGACCAGCGGGACTGATGCCGGATTTTTCTTGGACATGGTTGAGGAATTTCCCGGTTGCCGCTTATTGGCTCTTCAACACCGCTGACGTTTACTGTCTTTCGACAATTCACCGCGGGCAAAGGTGGATCCATGGGCAAAGGCAGGGTCGAGGCATTCACCGACGGCGCATCGCTTTCAGTTTTTCCGCCACCGATGCAGCAAGGTCGGCATAGCGCTCCTCCAGCCGTTCCGCGGCCTTGATGATCGAGAAATCATGGCCGAACTTTTCCAGCGCCATACGCAGCTTCTCGACGAACTCGGCTTGTTTCTCCAGGGCGGAAAAGAGCGTCTTCACCTGCGTTTCGCTGATGTCGGGGTTGGCCAGCATCTGCGGCACCTCGCGGCCCATCTGGTCGCCAATGGCGGTCTGTTCTTTCAGGATTGCAACCCAGTCCGTCAATCAGGAAATCTCCGTTTGTCCCCGAGGCTAAAGTTTGTTTTGTCCCCAGGGCAAAATCTCTTTTGCGGAGGCAAAGGGCAACATGCGCAGCCTCGACCGAACTGGTCAACCCGACAAGGCGGGCAGAGGCTTGCGCCGGCCGGTTCCGGCGCTAAGTTCGGCGCCATCGAACAAGGAACCCATCGCCCATGATCACCGACGCCGAGATCCAGACCGCCCTGCCCGCGCTTGCCCCAGGCAATGCCGCCGTGATCACCGGCGCCGCCAGCGGCATCGGTCTGGCGGCCGCCAAGCGGCTTGCACTGATGGGCATGAAGATCGTGCTGGCCGACATTGGCGGCGCGCGGCTAGACGACGCCTCCCGCGCCGTTTCCGCGATTGCCGGCGACGACGCCGTGCTTGCCGTCGCCGCCGACGTTTCGAAAGCGGATGAGGTGGACCGCCTCGCCGAGAGGGCGTTCGGCGCCTTCGACGGGGTGTCGCTGCTGATGAACAATGCCGGTATCGGCGACAATCCCGGAAAGCCATGGGAAAACGGCGATGCCTGGAAACGGCTGCTGGACATCAATTTCTGGGGCGTCGTGCATGGCGTGGAGGCCTTCGCGCCGCGCATGCTGGCCTCGGCCAGCCCGGGTTTGATCGTCAACACCGGCTCCAAGCAAGGCATCACCACGCCGCCCGGCAATCTTGCCTACAATGTCTCCAAGGCTGGGGTGAAAACCTTCACCGAGGGCCTGTCGCATGCGTTGCGCAACGAACCCGGCGCCCATGTCGCTGCCCATCTTCTGATCCCCGGCTTCACCTTTACCGGCCTGACCGAGGGCGCGACGGAAAAACCGGCCGCCGCCTGGACCGGCGAACAGGTTGTAGATTTCATGCTGGAATCCCTGACCAGAGGCGATTTCTACATCCTGTGCCCGGACAATGAGGCGGCCCGCCCGCTGGATGAAAAGCGCATGGCCTGGGCGATCGGCGACATCATCGAGAACCGCCCAGCCCTGTCGCGCTGGCACCCGGACCACAAGGACAGTTTCGCGGCGTTCATGAAAGGCTGATTTTCAGGCCGCCTGCTTTTTCGACCCGCGCTTCCTCGCCACAGCCTTCTTCGCCGCCGTGTCGGCGATCTGTTCGTCATGCCGCTTTGCCGCACGCTCGCATTTGGCACGGATTTCCTCGACTTCGGATTCGGTCAGATGTTCGATGCCGATGAAGTGGTTGTGGCCCTTGCCGACCCGGATCAGTTCGTCGAGCTTGGCCTGGATTGCCGCGCCATCGCGGTTCTGAGTGTTCTGGATCAGGAAGACCATCAGGAAAGTGATGATGGTCGTGCCCGTGTTGATGACGAGCTGCCAGGTGTCCGAAAAGCCGAAGAACGGGCCGCTCACCCCCCAGACGATGACGATCAGGCAACAGACGGCGAATGTCGGCGGCAGGCCGGCTATGCGGGCGACCCAGTTGGCGACCTTGGTGAAATGTTTTTCCATCTATCGAAATCCTCGACGCTGCGGCGCGATGAGAAACAACCAGCGACCGTTTCAGGTTCCCGAGGCAGACAAATACCCAGCTGCAATTGCCTACACGCATAGGGAGAATAGCCTGGAAAACACACCTTATGGGTCCAATGTCACAATGACCCTGCAGGCGAGAGTGCCTGTTCCTTCCGCTTCACAGCGGTTTAACTCCACCCCTTCCGCTGCGCCACCCCCGCATGGCGGAAGGGGTTTCAGTCCGGCGGGCCTTGAAGCGCGTCGCCCGACTCCGTCTCAACGCTACGCACTTGAACTGGTCAGACGGCGTCGTTTTCCCAGCGATCGAGGAACGTTTCGATCGGCATGGCCTGCATGTCGGGAACCGCTCTGGCCAGCTTTTCGACCGGCCAGTCCCACCAGGCGAGAGCTTCGATCCGCGCCGTGATATCCGGAGCGAAGCGTGGCCGGAGAGCCTTCGCCGGCACGCCGGCGACGATCGCGTAGGGCGGCACATCACGTGTCACCACGGCGTTGGCGCCGATGACGGCACCGTTGCCGATGGCGACCCCAGGCATGATCACCGCGCCGTGGCCGATCCAGACATCATGGCCGATGGTCACGGCTTTCGCCTGCCGCCGCTCGCGGAAGGCGGCATCGACGCCCAGCCAGCGAAAATACTCGTTCGGCCGGTAGCTGAGCTTGTGCTGGGTCAGCCGCTCTATGGGATGCTCCAGCGCATTGATGCGGCTGTTGGCGGCGATCGAGCAGAATTTCCCGATCGTCGTGTAGATCGCTTCACAGTGGCGTTCAAAATAGGAGAAGTCGCCGACATTCACCTCGCGCAGCACCACCCGCTCGCCGATCGAGGCATAGCGGCCGAGCTTACACGCCTTCAGCTCCGCGGTCGGATGGATACGCGGCTCAGGGTCTTTCGGGACGAGGTTTTCGGAACGGTCCATGCCGGCGGCTTTACGCCTAGGCGATTGGTCCCGCAAGCGGGACCAATCGCCCCTCAGATCGTTTCCCAGCAAGGATTCGCCGGACGAATGGTCCCGCAAGCGGGACCATTCGTCCGGCCGGTTCCGGAAGGAACTGAGCAGCCTATTGCGGCTTGCCTTTGCTCCACACCACGTTCTGGCCGTAGAGCGGCACGGTGGTGACCGACATTTTGGCCGAGCCGTTCTGCACCTGGCGCGAATGCGAGAGATAGATCAGCGTCTCATTGGGCTTGTCGTAGATGCGGTTCACCACCTGCTTCTTCCAGATCAGGCTGATGCCTTGCTTGAACACCTCCTCGCCGCCCTCGCTCATGTCGATGTCGCCGATCGTGATCGGGCCGGTCTGGCGGCAGGAGATGGAGGAATCGGACGGATCCTCGAACCAGTTGCCCTTGTGCAGGCGATCGATGATACCGCGATCGAAATAGGAGACGTGGCAGGTCACGCCTTCCACTTTCGGATCCTTGATCGCCTCGACGATGATGTCGTTGCCGAGCCAGTCGACTCCGACCTTGCCGACTTCCTCGGCGACCGCGGCACCGGCGCCAACGACAACACACGCGGCCAAGGCGCCGCCGATCAGTTTTCGCCCAATCGATCCGTGCCCAATCAGTCGTGGCAAGGGAGCCTCCTGCGGTTCGAGTTGCCGGTCACAGGTGGGGCGAGCAGCCCGGCTTTGCAAGCAGATAGGTCGACACCACTGCGGTTGCGGCAACGCGGCACTTTGCCTGTGCGAGGCCGAACCGCTAAGACTGTCGCACAGGCGCGGCATTGAGCCGCGCGATGATTTCTGCAGACGGACTTTTCTGATGATGCGTTCTATCCTGGTCGGCATTCTCGTCCTGATGGCCGCCGGTATCGGCTGGCTGACCTTCGACTGGTACCGCGGCCATTATGGCGGCGAGCCCTTCGGCGCTGCCTTCACCCTAGTCGACCAGAAAGGCGCGCCGATCACCGAGGCTGCCTTCAGGGGTCAGCCCAGCGTCGTCTTCTTCGGCTTCACCCATTGCCCCGAGGTCTGCCCGACCACGCTGTTCGAACTGGCCGGCTGGCTGAAGACGCTCGGCGACGACGGCAAGAACCTGCACGCCTATTTCGTCTCGGTCGACCCCGAGCGCGACACGCCGGAAGTGATGAACGCCTATGTCAGCAATTTCTCCGACCGCATCGTCGGCATCACGGGCGCTCCCGACAAGGTCCATGCCATGGCCAAGTCGTTCGGCATCTACTGGAAGAAGGTCGACACCGGCGACGGCGACTACACGATGGACCACACCGCCTCGGTGCTGCTGCTCAACGCCAATGGCGACTTTGCCGGCACAATCGCCTATGGCGAAAGCGCCGATACGGCCATCGCCAAGCTGAAGCGGCTGGCGGCGAAAAGCTGATAACCATTTCATGACCCAGACGCGCCTCTACTTCACCACCGGAAAGACCGATTCCGTCAGCATTTTCGCGGCGCTTGAGGCAGCCTTCGAGGAAGAAGGGCTGCCGATCGCCGTCCTGGAGGTCGACGAGGACAAGGACATCCACGAAGTGTCGCTCTATGCCGATGGCGACGTCGATGCGGTCGAGACCCGCTTGAACGACATCCTTGCCGGCCTTTCCCTGTCGAAGCCGATCGAGCGCGAGGCCCTGCCCGACATCGACTGGGTGGCGCATTCGCTGGAAGAGCTGAAGCCGGTGCGTGCCGGACGTTTCTTCGTCCACGGCGCGCATGACCGCAGGAAACGCCACAGCGGCGAACTCGCCATCGAGATCGAGGCCGGCCTCGCCTTCGGCACCGGCCATCACGGCACCACCGCCGGCTGCCTGGAGATGCTGGAAAGAGTGGTCCGGCGCGAGCATCCGCGCAATGCGCTCGACCTCGGCACCGGCAGCGCGGTGCTGGCGATTGCAGTCGCCAAGCTGGCGCATATTCCTGTGCTGGCCACCGACATCGATCCGGTGGCGGTGCGGGTGGCTGCCGCCAATGCGCGGCTCAACCACGTCAAGGCACTGGTGGAAACGGCAACGGCGCCGGGCTTTCACCACCCGATCTTCGGCAGGCGCGCGCCCTTCGATCTGATCGTCGCCAACATATTGGCACGGCCGCTGATGCGGCTGGCGCCGCAAATGGCTGGCCACATCGCGCTCGGCGGCTCGATCGTGCTGTCAGGCATCCTCGACCGCCAGCGCGACGCCGTCATCTCGGCCTATGTCGGCCAGAATTTTCGCCATGTCAGAACCTTGCACCGCGAGGGCTGGGTGACGATCCACCTCAAGCATTGAGCCCGGGACCGACCGAGCTTGGACCAAGTTCCCCCGGTTGTCAGTCCAGCGATGCTGTAGCAGGTTGCGCGCAGCCGGAAATCGATTCCGATTTCCCAGTCCATAGGCTACGGTCCCGCGGATATCAGGAGGCCCACAATGTTCCAGACCTTCGATTCCGCCGGCGACCCGGCCGTCGGCAAACCGCGCGTGGCGCTCCTGCGCCAATGGCTTGAAGCCAACGGGCTTGATGGTTTCATCGTGCCGCGCGCCGACGAGCACCAGGGTGAATATGTCGCCGACCGTTCGGCGCGGCTGAAATGGCTGACCGGCTTCAGCGGCTCGGCCGGTGTCGCCATCGTCCTGCGCGACCGCGCCTTCGTCTTTGTCGACGGGCGCTACACGCTGCAGGTGCGCAGCGAGGTCGACCTGGACGTCTTTTCGATCGAAAGCCTGGTCGACAATCCGCCGGCTGTCTGGCTGAAAGACAATCTTGGCAAGGGCGCACGGCTCGGCTTCGATCCATGGCTGCACACGATCAGCGAGGTCAAGGCGCTGCAGGCCTCGGCCGACAAATCAGGCGCCGTGCTGGTGCCGCTCGACAAGAACCCGATTGACATCATCTGGAAGGATCAGCCCGACGCGCCGGTGGCCCCGGTCGAACTTCACCCGATCGGCTTTGCCGGCGAACTCGCCAAGGACAAGCTCGCGCGGTTGGCGGCGGCGATCGCAAAGGACGGCGCCACCCATGCGGTGCTGACCGACCCCTCCTCCATCGCCTGGGCCTTCAACATCCGCGGCGGCGACGTGCCGCACACGCCGCTGGCGCTCGGCTTCGCCATTCTTGCCGCCGATCGGTCGCACCAGCTTTTCATGGATAAGCGCAAATTCTCGCGCCAGGTCGCGGCCTATCTCACCCAACTCGCCGAGCCGCATGGGCCCGGCGAATTCCAAGCCGCGATCGTCGCCCTTGCCAAGAGTGGCGCGAAAATCGCGCTCGACCCGGTGCTGGCGGCCGACCGGCTGCGCATGCTGGTCGAGGCCAATGGCGGCGCCGTCGTTGCAGCAGCAGACCCCGCCCGCATCCCGCGCGCCACCAAGAACCAGGCCGAGATCAACGGCTCGCGCGCCGCGCATCGGCGTGACGGTGCGGCCGTGGCGAAGCTTCTGTGCTGGCTGGAGCGGCAAAAACCCGGATCGCTCGATGAGATATCGGTGGTCACCCGGCTGGAGGAGACGCGGCGGCAGACCGGCGAGGAAACGCAGATGCCGCTGCGCGATGTCTCCTTCGACACCATTTCGGGCGCCGGTCCGAACGGTGCCATCATGCATTACCGCGTGTCGCGCGCCACCAGCCGCAAGCTGCAGGCCGGCGAACTGTTCCTGCTCGATTCCGGCGCGCAGTATCAGGACGGCACCACCGACATCACGCGCACCGTGCCGATCGGCCAGCCGACGCAGGAGATGCGCGAACGCTTCACCCTGGTACTGAAAGGCATGATCGGCATTTCCACCTTGCGCTTTCCCTCCGGCACGCGCGGCTCCGAGATCGATGCCGTCGCGCGCATGGCGCTGTGGAAGCACGGTTGCGACTTCGCCCACGGCACCGGCCATGGCGTCGGCTCGTATCTGGCGGTGCATGAAGGGCCGCAGCGCATCGCCCGCACCGGCACCGGCACCGAAAAGCTGCTCGAAGGCATGATGCTGTCCAACGAGCCGGGCTACTACAAGGAAGGCGCCTACGGCATCCGCATCGAGAACCTGATCCTGGTGACGCCGGCGCAAGAGATCGAGGGCGGAGACATCGCCATGCACGGCTTCGAGACGCTGACGCTGGCGCCGATCGATACCAGGCTGGTGCAGTCGGACCTCCTGACGCGCGACGAGCTGCATTGGCTCGACGCATATCATGCACGCGTGTTGGCCGAGATCGGGCCGATGCTCGACGGCGAGACGCTGGCCTGGCTAGGAAAGGCCACCGCGCCATTGCCGCACGATCTCAAGCAGTAGCCGCGGCGGAAACCTTGCTTGGTATTGGGGAGCCTTGCTCCGCAAGCAGCTCCCGCAAAGCCTGGACGTTGGGAGAGCCGGCTCCCTTGCGCCAAAACAATACCGTCAGGGCACTGTCCTCGTCCGAAGGCAGTTCATGCACCTGCAGCCTGCCACTTTCAGGGAAGCCCTTGAGCACGCTTTTGGGCATCAGCGCTATGCCCATGCCGGCCGCCACGCAACCGAGCATCGCATGATATGAACCGAGCTCGACGATTTGCTCGGCCATGAAGCCTCGGCGCGCATACCATTCTTCCAGCCGCCTGCGATGTGGACAGCCATGCTCGAAGGCTATCATGGTTTTGGGCATGTCGCTGCGGTCCTCAATCGAACCGCGCGATGCCGCAGAGACAATGACCAATTCCTCACGAAATGCAGCCTGCTTCTCGAATGGAGCGTCTGCGAGCGGCTCGGCCGCGAGCGCAGCGTCGACTTCGCCGGCGAGCATGGCGGCCGCGAGAACCTGCGGGTTGCCGGTGCGCAGTTGAATCTCCACCTCGGGATAGCGTGCGTGGTACTCGGCGAGCAGGCCAGGAAGCCGAGCCGCGGCGGTGCTCTCCATAGCGCCAAGTCGCAGCTTACCGCGTGGGCGCGGATCGAGGACCGCCGTTCGCGCTTCCTCGGCAAGCGCCAGCAACCGGTCCGCGTAGACAACCAACCTTAGGCCGGCGGGCGACACCTGCAGCCGCTTACCTTCGCGGATAAACAGCCGCACGCCCAGATCCTCTTCAAGCTGCCGGATGCGAGTGGTCACGTTGGACTGCACGCGAAACAGCTTTTCCGCCGCCTTGGTGATACCGCCCTCGCGCACCACCATGCGAAAGATGCGAAGGTCGGCCAAATCCATACATCTCTCCCGGAGAATAAAATGATCTTAATAACTCATTTTATCGGATGATCAACGGCGCGTAAATCGCCTGTTATCGACGCCGATCCGGGCGTCCACGGGAGATGGAAATGTCACCTGAACCTCTCGGCCCCTGGCCGATCGATCTTGGCGCATTGACTCCGATGCAGCGCGACGCCCTTTACACCAACCTTGTGCGTCACGCCCATCAGGAGAGATCGGAGGCAATTCGGCTGAGCGCGGTGTGGATCGCTTCGATTTTCAAGAAGCGCCTGACAGGAATTATTGCCTCGATCACTACATGTGTCGGCGCCGCGTTGGTGAGCATACGTGGACTGACCAAGACAAAAAGTCAGCCGGCGAACTGCCGGGCGATGATCAGCACCGCCGCACCCGCCAAGAACATTGCCATCAGCCCGCCGCGCAGCGAAACCAGCGCGGTGACCACCAGTGCCGCCCACTCCGCCGGCCCGGCATTCAACAGTTCCGGCGCCACCAGCGTCGTCAGCACCGCCGCCGGCACGGCGTTGAGACCGGCCTCGACGCGCGGATGGATTGTTTCGAAGCGGGAGATGACCAGATGCCCGCCGATGCGCGTCAGATAGGTCGCGACCGCACCGGCGATGATGATCCAGAAGGTCGTGCTCATGGCCGTGCCTTTACGCCGCTGTGATGGGGAGGCAGGATGACCGCCAGCAGCACACCGGCAACAGCGCCGATCGAGACATGCCAGGGCGAGCCCACGGTCTTATAGGCGATGATCGAGGCGGCGGCGCTGGCGATGACCACCGGCAGCCACAGCGGCCGCTTGCGGAAGCCCAGCACGAGACCGAGGAAATAGATCGGCAGCAGGAAATCGATGCCGAGCGCATGCGTGTCGGGGATCAGCTTGCCGAACAGTGCGCCAAGCGCGCTTTCGACGATCCAGAACAGATAGACCGGCAGGCCAAGTCCCAGATACCAGGCAAAGCCGACTGTCCGGCCCGATTGCGCCCGCGCTTCGGCTACCGCGAATTGCGGATCGGTGAGGATGAAATAACCAAGTGCCTGCTGGATGACAGGCCAGTGCGCGATGCGCCGGCCGATGCCTGCGGAATAGAGCACGTGGCGGAAATTGACGGCGAAGATCGACAGCACGATCAGCCACGGCGCCACATGCTGGCCGAACAGCTGGATGCCGACCATCTGGCTGGCGCCGCCATAGACCAGCGCGCTCATCAGGAAGGCTTCCAGGACCGAGAAGCCATTGTCGACGGCGAGCGCGCCGAACAGCACCGCAAACGGCGCCGACGCCACCACGACAGGCATCGACAGCCGCACGCCCTGCCAGAAATCGCTTTTATCGCCGCTCTCGGAAATTGCTTGCGCCGACATGGCCTCTCCTTGATCAGGGCCTGATGTAGGAAGCGCTGCCTGCCTTGTCACACGAATTCGCTTGAGCCAAACGATCAGCGGAAATGATCGTCGGGTTACCGGAGCCGAAGGCTAGTCAAGCGAACCTTTGCCCTCGATCGCCCTGCCCCAGTCGAGCAGCGGCTTGGCGCGCAAGGTGAAATCGACGAGCTCGTCGACCAGATCAGCCGTATGGATTCCCGCCGGATCGATGACATGCTGGACATAGAAATGCCGGTGGCGGATGGCGGCGACCAGATCGGGATCGCTGATTTCCTCGAAGCCGCGTGGCGTACGCTTCATACGGCCTTCGGTCTCGAGTTCAAGCCGGTTCTTCTTCAACGCCGCCACCAGGCCGCGAAAATTGTCCGGCTTGGTCGCGATGGCTTTGCGCATCGCCAGCAGCAGCGCCGGCTCCGGCTGCCACCAGGCAATGTCGGCAAAACAGCGCTCAAGCCCGATATGCACGTAGAACACACCCTGCTCCATCTTGGTGCCGTCGGGCGACAGGATTGCCGACAAATGCCTGTTGTAGGGCCGCTTGTCTTTGGCGAAGCGCACGTCGCGATTGATCCGGAACAGCGACTTCTTGCGATCGCCGCGCAGGCCGAGTCCGGCCTCCGCGAAACGCTCGGTCAGCGTGTCGACCAGATCACTGAGCGGATCACGCAGCTCCTTTTCGAACAGGTCGCGGTTTTCTAAAAACCACTCTCGGCTCTGGTGGAAATCCAGCGCCTTCAGGAACGGAATGGCTTTCGGGCCGAAACCCTTGAATGCGCCTTCCATCACGCCTTGCCGATCCGTACCAGCCAGCCATCCTCGTCGATCACCTCGATGCCGAGTTCGCTGGCAAGCTTGAGCTTGGAGCCAGCACCCGGCCCGGCGACCACCAGATCCGTCTTTGCCGAAACCGAGCCCGCGACCTTGGCGCCCAGGCGCTCCGCCATCGCCTTGGCTTCGGAGCGTGTCATCTTCTCCAGCGAGCCCGTGAACACGACCGTCTTGCCGGCGACCTCGCTGTCGGCCGAGACGTTGACGATATACGGCTTCGGCTTGACTTGGCGGAGCAACGCGTCAAGCACGTCGTCATTGCGCTCATTGCCGAAGAAGTCGCGCAACGCATCGATCACGGTATCGCCGATGCCGTTGACCGAGGGGAAAACCGTGTGTGGATCCTCCGCTGCCGCTGTCTCCTTGCCGACCCGGATCATCTCCTCGATGGTCGAGAAGGTGCGGGCAAGCACGGCGGCCGTCGTTTCGCCGATATGGCGGATGCCGAGCGCGAAGATGAAACGGTCGAGCTCCGGCTCGCGGCGCGAGTCGATGGCAGCGAACAGCTTGTCGAGGCCCTCATAGTTGCGATCCTCGACGCTGCGCACATTCTTGCGCGTCTTGCCCGATGCGGCCTCGCGCTGCCTCGCCTGCTCCTCGCGGCGTTCGGCCAGCGCCCTGGTGACGGCCGGACGGCGATCCCTGAGCGTGAAGATATCGGCGGCGGTCTTGATCAATCCCGCATTGAAGAACGTGTCTATGTTCTCCGCGCCGAGGCCTTCGATGTCCAGGGCGCCGCGTGACACGAAGTGGCGCAATCCTTCCACCGCCTGCGCCGGGCAGATCAGTTCGCCGGTGCAGCGCCGGCGGGAATCTTCCTTGCCGGTCTTTTCGTTGATCTCGCGCGTCGCCGGCGAGCCGCAGATCGGGCAAGTGTGAGGGAACTCGTAAGGCACCGCATCAGCAGGCCGCTTGTCGATGACGACGCTGACGATCTGCGGAATGACATCGCCTGCCCGCTGGATCACGACCGTATCGCCGATGCGCACATCGATGCCGTCGCGGATCGGCTCGCCGGTCGAGTCCAGGCCCTTGATGTAGTCCTCATTGTGCAGCGTGACGTTCTCGACCACGACGCCGCCGACTGTGACCGGCGCCAGCCGCGCAACCGGCGCCAGCGTACCGGTACGGCCGACCTGGATGTCGATCTTCTGCACGGTCGTCATCGCCTGTTCGGCCGGGAATTTATGCGCGACCGCCCAGCGCGGTTCGCCGGTGACGAAACCCCAGCGGCGCTGCAACTCCAGCTGGTCGACCTTGTAGACGACGCCGTCGATATCGTAGCCGAGCGCCGAGCGCTGCTCCTCGATCCGATGATAATGCGCGATCAGCTCCTCGGCCGATTTCGCCCGCACCATCAGCGGACTGATCTTGAACCCCCACTCGGCGAATTTCTGCACCGAATCATATTGGGTCGGAGCGGGATCAGCCGTCGTGTAACCCCAGGCATAGGCGAAGAATTTGAGGTTGCGGCTGGCGGTGACGGATGGATCCTTCTGGCGCAGCGATCCGGCCGCCGTATTGCGCGGATTGACGTAGTCCTGGCCGCCGGCCGCAGCCGATCGCTGCTTCAGCGCCTCGAATTCCGCATAGGTCATGTAGACCTCACCGCGGATCTCGATGATTTCGGGCCAGCCCGAGCCTTTCAGCTTCGCTGGAATATCGGCGATCGTCTTCAAATTGGCGGTGATGTCTTCGCCAACGGCGCCGTTGCCACGCGTCGCGCCCTGCACGAACACACCGTTTTCGTAACGCAGCGAAGCCGACAGCCCGTCGATCTTCGGTTCGGCTGTGAAGGCGATGTCGAGCTCCTTGTCGCGATCGAAGAACCGCCGCCCGCGTTCGATGAAATCCGTGACGTCATCGTCGGTATAGGCCTTGGCAAGGCTGAGCATCGGCACGGCATGGCGCACCTTGGTAAAGCCTTCCGCCGGAGCGGCTCCGACCCTGAGCGATGGCGAATCCTCGCGCACCAGCGCCGGAAAGCGCTCCTCGATGGCAAGGTTGCGCCGTGCCAGCGCATCATACTCCGCATCGGTGATAACAGGCGCATCTTCGGTATGGTAGCGCCGGTCGTGCTCGGCGATCTCTTCCGCCAGCCGCTTCAGCTCGGCTTCGGCCTCGCTTTCGGTCAGGGCATCAACTGGTTTTTCGGACATGCTTTCTTCCCCGAACGGTGGCGCTACACAATAGATCAGGATTTTAGGAAAATCATTCCTGAACAGCAGGATGGAGCCATATCCTGACTCGATCCCTGACATCAGCTGTTCTTATGCAGCTGTGGTGTTCTCGCGCAGCAACCGTTCGGCGGCCGCGCGCGCTTCATCGGTGATGGTGGCGCCGGCCAGCATGCGAGCGATCTCTTCCTGCCGCGCCGGCCGGTCCATCTCGGCGATGCCGGTGGCGACACGGTCGGTGGTGCCGGATTTGGAGATCAGGAAATGCGTCGCCGCGCGTGCCGCCACCTGTGGCGCATGCGTCACCGACAGCACCTGGACGCGCTTCGACAGTCGCGCCAGCCGCTGGCCGATGGCGTCGGCGACAGCGCCGCCCACACCGGTGTCGATTTCATCGAACACCAGCGTCGGCGCCGAACCGCGGTCGGCCAGCGCCACCTTCAGCGCCAGAAGGAAGCGCGAAAGCTCGCCGCCAGAGGCCACTTTCATCATCGGCCCGGGCCGCGTGCCTGGATTGGTGCGCACCCAGAATTCGATCTGGTCGATCCCCTCTTCCATACGGCTCTCGGCCTCGCTCTTCATTTCCACGATAAAGGCGGCGCGTTCGAGCTTCAGGGCCGGCAGTTCGGCCATCACGGCCTTGGTCAGGCCTACCGCCGCCGCATGACGCAGCGAGGACAGCTGCGCGGCGGCAATGTCGTAGGTCTCGCGCGCAGCGGTGGCCTGCTTTTCCAGCCCTCGCAGGCGCTCCTCGCCGGCATCGAGATCGGCGAGATCGGCCGACATCGTGTCGCGCAGCTGCGCCAGATCGTCGACGGCGACGCTGTGCTTGCGCGAGGCGGCGCGCAGCGAAAACAGCCGCTCCTCCGCTTTCTCCAGCCGCTGCGGATCATATTCGGTGGCGCGCAATGCTGCCTCGACGCCCGATTGCGCCGCGTCGAGCGACAGCATCGCCTCGTCGAGCGATTTGACGACATCGTCGAGCAGGCCGGGCGCCTCCGTCACCTTGCGCTGCAGCCGCCGCAACAGGCTGGCCAGTTGCGGCAGGGGCGAAGATGGGCCCGACAGCACATCCTGCGCGTCATGGATTTCGGAAGCGATCTTTTCGGCCCGCATCATAGACGCGCGCAATTCGGCAAGGTCGGTCTCCTCGCCCGGCTGCGGATCGAGCTTGGTCAATTCCGCCACCGCCGCGCGCAGATAGTCGGCCTCGCGCGCGGCCGCCGCCACCTTGGCGCGGTGGCGCGACAGCTCCTGCTCGCAGGCGCGCCAGTGCCGCCATGCCTCGCCGGTCGAGCGGACGGCGCCGAGATGGCCCCCGAAAGCGTCGAGCACCTCGCGGTGTGCTCCGGGATCGACCAGCGCGCGCTCGTCATGCTGGCCGTGGATCTCGACCAGCGCGCGCCCGACATCGCGCATCAGGGTGACGCTTGAAGGTTGATCGTTGACGAAAACACGGGTGCGGCCGTCCGCCGTCTGCAGGCGGCGCAGGATGATGTCGCCATCATCCTCGATCGCATTGTCGGCAAGCAGCGTACGGGCCGGATGATTGCGCGGCACGTCGAAGACGGCGATGACCTGGCCCTGTGCCGCGCCATGGCGCACCAGCGACGCGTCGCCGCGCGCTCCGAGCGCCAGCGACAGGGCATCGAGCAGGATGGATTTGCCGGCACCGGTTTCGCCGGTCAGCACCGAAAGGCCCGGCTGGAAGTCGATATCCAGCTTCTCGATCAGGACGATATCGCGGATCGACAGTCTGGAAAGCATCAGAACCCGAATCTAGAACGGCACGCGACCATTTGCAGTCGCAGCGCCGCACTATCTTTTTGTTTGAGCACCGGATCAATCCGAAAAGCGCTGTGGCGCTTCAGTCGATGCTCATACGTCAGGCGCCGGTGATCATCTTCCCGGCTTTGGATATCCACGACCCGGCATTCTCGCGCGGTGCAAGCCCATTGCTCTGCAAGAGCTTGTAGGAATCCTTGTACCATGGGCTGTCGGGGTAGTTGGTGCCGAGCACGGCGGCGGCGGTTTGTGCCTCCGAGGTCAGACCCATCGCGTAATAGCTTTCGGTCAAGCGGGCGAGCGCCTCCTCGACATGGCGGGTGTTGGAATAGTTCTCGACCACGGTGCGGAAGCGCTTCACGGCAGCGATGTATTCACGCCGCTCAAGATAGTAGCGGCCGATCTGCATTTCCTTGCCGGCCAACTGGTCGTTGGCGAAGCGGATCTTTTCCTTGGCGTCGTCGACATATTCCGATGTTGGCCAGCGCGTGACCAGATCCTGCATCGTCTGGACGGTCTGGCGCGCTTCCTTCTGGTCCTGCGTCACGTCCTTGATCTGACGGTAGTAGCTCAAGCCGATGATGTACTGCGCATAGGCTGCGTCATCGGTCGACGGGTAAAGCGTGAGATAGCGCTTGGCCGAGCCGATCGCCTCATCGTAATTGCCCTGGCGATAGTCGGCGAAAGCGCCCATCACCATCGATTTGCGGGCCCATTCCGAATAGGGATGCTGGCGGTCGACGGCGTCGAACTTGCGGCTCGCCTCCTGCAGGCGCCCGGCATTGAGATTGGCAAGGCCCTGATTGTAGAGAACATCGGCCGGCTCGGTCTGCTCGACATAGGTCGACAGGTCGATATCTTTCTCCGACGACATGCAGGCCGACAGAAAGAGCGATGGAACAACTACTGAAAGCGCCAGGAAAACAGCCCTCTGCGGTGCTTTCAATTGACCAACTCGCTTGAAGAACATGATTGGATCTCGCCCTTTCGGCGCTATTTCAATGCCAGTTGCACGCCATTGTTTCAAAACTGGTCCCCACTTTTGAATGACATGCATTAATCGACGGCAGCAGCCATAAACCATAACCGCCTTGCCCGGCAACGCTATCTCCGGCCAATCGCGCATTTTTGTGGCGGCCGGGCGCCGCTTGGACATCAATGCAATTTCACTGGCGGGTGGTGCATTCCTGCAACATTCGCTATCACCCATGGAACCCGAAAAAACCCTGGGAAATCAGATCATCCAGGGTGCGTAGAGTGGCGCATTGACGGCGTTCATCTCGGCGCTGCGGCCACGCTCACGGCGCGTCGTCTCGACGATCTCGAACGCCGTGCGGTCCGAGAGCAGACGGCGCAGGGCCGCGGCATTCATCCTGTGGCCGCCGCGATAGGAGCGGAAGCAGCCGATGAAGCGGGCGCCGGCCAGCGCCAGGTCGCCCATGGCGTCCAGCGTTTTATGGCGCACGAATTCGTTGGGATAGCGCAGGCCGCCCATATTGATGACGCGGTTGTCGTCGCCGATGACCAGCGAGTTCTCCAGCGAGGAGCCGAGCGCGTAGCCTGCGGCCCACAGCCGCTCGACATCCTTCATGAAGCCAAAGGTGCGGGCGCGCGCGATGTCACGACGGAAAATATCGGCATTGAGGTCGGAGGCAAACAGCTGACGGCCGATCGCCGGGCTTTCGAAGTCGATCTCGATCTCGAAACGGGTCCCGTCATAGGGCCGAAACTCCGCCCAGGAGGCGCCGTTCTCGATACGCACCGGCTTGATGACCCTGATATAGCGCCGCTTGACCGAGAGCGTCTCGATACCCGCCTGATCGATGGCTTCGACGAACGCCATGGCGCTGCCATCGAAGATAGGAACCTCGGAACCATCGATCTCGACAGCGACATTATCGATGCCGAGCCCAAACAGCGCCGCCATGATGTGCTCCACCGTGGCGATATGCTCGCCGGCGGGATCACCAAGCATGGTGCACAGGTCGGTAGCGCCGACTTCCGAAACCAGGGCACGAAACTCGCGGCCCTGCTCCGAACCGTTGAAAAGCTGGAAAACGATGCCGGTGTCGGCATCCGCGGGCACGAAGCTGATGGACACTTCCTTGCCGCTGTGGACGCCGGTGCCGGTAAGCGACGCGCGCGTCTTCAATGTCGTCTGATAGTCGTGCAAGACAATCCCCATAAGCCCGTAATGCCTAGGTCCGCTTCTCCAGCCCGAGGGCGCGGCTCTTGTGTGAATCGGCTGGCAGGGTGACTTCCCCCGAAATCCCGGCAAACCGATGATGGTAGGCAGCGAAGATAATGTCCCGTCAGGGAGACTCCAAATCACGGTTTCTTACTCTGTGTAACCGCGAAATGGAATGAGTACGACTTGGTAAGTCGTTGAAATCACATCATATAAAACATTAACAGGCAAGCGATTCCTCGCTTGCCTGTTAACAAATGTTACAGTCCGTTTACCAATCAGTTGGCCTGGCGGCGCAGGAACGCCGGAATCTCCAGCTGATCGTCTTCCTGAGTCGTCCTCACCTGCGGCGTCAGGCGGCCCTGATCGTCGAGCTGGCCGCGGCGCGGCGCATAGAGCTGCGCATCCTGGCTGGCGAGACGGCGCACTTCGGGCGCGGCCTGGCGCAGCTTGGGCTCGCGCGGCTGCGCCGGCTGCAGCCGTGCGGGTTCTTCCTCGCGGCGGGTCAGACCATTGGTCAGGCGCTTCAGCAGGCCCATCGGTCCGCTGTTGTTCTCGTGGTCGACCGGGCGGCTCTTGGCATCCACCTCGGCCTTGACGACCGGCGGAAAGTCCTCGACGCGCGGCATGCGCTGCGGCGCCATGGCAACCGGCTGCGGCGCCTCGCGCTGCAGCATCTCGCGCGGCTGCGGGGCCGGCTGCATCTGCTGGACCACCGGCTGCGGCATCGGCTGGGCGGGCGGCGCCTGGAAGATCTTGCTCTGCGGGCGGAAATCTTCAGCGTGGGCGACCGGGGCCGGGCGCGCCTGCGCCATGGCCGCGGCATTGGCTTCGGCCAGATGGATGGCTTCCGCGACCGGGTCGATAGCGCGTGGCTCGTATGCCGCCTGCTGGACAGGCGCCGGACGAACCTCCGCGATCTGAGCCGCCGGGCGGCTGGCCGGCTTCGGAGGCGCCGTGCGGATCGAGATCGGTGCGGCGGCGATTTCAGCCGCCGACTTGTCGATGCCGGTGGCAACCACCGAGACGCGGATGACGCCTTCGAGTTCCTCGTCGAAAGTGGCGCCCAGGATGATGTTGGCGTCCTGGTCGACTTCCTCGCGGATACGGGTCGCGGCTTCGTCGACTTCGAACAGCGTCAGGTCGCGGCCGCCGGTGATCGAGATCAGCAAGCCCTTGGCACCCTTCATCGAGGTCTCGTCGAGCAGCGGGTTGGCGATCGCCGCTTCGGCGGCGGCCATCGCGCGGCCCTCGCCGGAAGCCTCGCCGGTGCCCATCATCGCCTTGCCCATCTCGCGCATGACGGAACGGACGTCGGCGAAGTCGAGATTGATCAGGCCTTCCTTGACCATCAGGTCGGTGATGCAGGCGACACCGGAATAGAGCACCTGGTCGGCCATGGCGAAGGCATCGGCGAAGGTGGTCTTGTCATTGGCCAGCCGGAACAGGTTCTGGTTGGGGATGACGATCAGCGTATCGACGCATTTCTGCAATTCCTCGATGCCGAAGTCGGCCGTCTTCATGCGGCGCTGGCCTTCGAAGTGGAACGGCTTGGTGACGACGCCGACCGTGAGGATGCCCTTTTCGCGCGCTGCGCGGGCAACGACCGGAGCAGCACCGGTACCGGTGCCGCCGCCCATGCCGGCGGTGACGAAGCACATATGGGTGTTGGTCAGGTGATCGAGGATTTCATCGATGCACTCTTCCGCCGCCGCACGGCCGACCTCCGGCTGCGAGCCGGCGCCAAGGCCTTCGGTGACGTGCGCGCCGAGCTGGATCAGGCGGCCGGCCTTCGACATGGTCAGCGCCTGCGCGTCGGTGTTGGCCACCACGAACTCGACACCGCGCAGACCGGCGGTGATCATGTTGTTGACGGCATTGCCGCCGCCGCCGCCGACACCGAACACGGTGATGCGCGGCTTAAGCTCGGTGATGTCCGGCTTTTGCAGATTGATGGTCATTGTCTCCGTCCTTTGCCTTTCACGCCGCTTCGCCGCCGCGGCCGCCTATGGGGCTGTCCCCGTCAATTTTAGAAACTGTCTCTCAACCACTGACTCATGCGATGCAGTTTTCCGCCCGTTCCGGTCATTTTGAGACCGGAAATTCCTTTCGCCGGATGGCTCTCGAAGCTCGCCATCTGCGGATAGATCAGAAGCCCCACCGCAGCCGAGAAGGCCGGCCCCTTCGCCGCTTCCGGCAGACCGGCCACGCCGAGCGGGCGGCCGATGCGCACATTGCGTCCCAGGATGCGGCGCGCCGCCTCCGGCAGGCCGGCAAGCTGGCTGGCGCCACCGGTAAGAACCACACGCTTGCCCACTGCATTGCCATAGCCGGACTTGTTCAGCCGGTCGCGCAGCAGTTCGAGCGTCTCGTCGATGCGGGCGCGCACGATGCGCGTCATCACCGAGCGCGGGATCTGCAAGGGCACGTCACCGTCGTCGCCGATCGGCTGGATCGAGACCAGGTCGCGGTCGTCGGCGCTGCCCGGCAGTGCCGAGCCATGCATCACCTTCAGCCGTTCGGCGGCATCGAGCGAGGTCGACAGCCCCTTGGCCATGTCCATCGTGACGTGGTTGCCGCCGATGGCGATGGCGTCGCCATGGACGAACTTGCCTTCCGAAAACACCGAGATCGTCGTCGTGCCGCCGCCCATGTCGATGCAGGCCGCGCCCATTTCCAGCTCGTCGTCGACCAAGGCCGCCAGGCCGCTGGCATAGGGCGTCGCCACCATGCGCTCGACCGACAGATGCGAACGGTTGATGGAAAGCTCCAGATTGCGCATCGGCGCGGCGTCGCCGGTCAGCACATGCATGTCGACGCCGAGTGCGTCGCCGACCATGCCCCGCGGATCGCGCACGCCGCGTTCGGCATCCAGCGAGAAACCGACGGGAAGCGAATGGATCACCTCGCGCTCGGCCTTCAGCGCCTGCTTGGCGCCAGCGCCGAGAACGCGCTTGATGTCGGCCTCGTCGGCCTCGTGACCGCCAAGATTGATGGTGGCGGAGAAGGCTTCGCTCTTCAGCCGGCCGGCGGTCATGTTGACGATGAGAGAATCGACCGTCAGCCCGGCCATGCGCTCGGCCGCGTCGACGGAAAGGCGGATGGCATGTTCCGCCCTATCGAGGTCAACCACGACACCCGACTTCACGCCTTGCGACTTCTGATGGCCGATACCGATCACCTGGATCCGGTGCGAGCGGCCGCGCAGCAGCTTGCCGTCATCGCATGGCTTCAGCTTGGCCACCATGCAGCAGACCTTGCTCGAACCGACATCCAGCACCGTCAGGGTGCCGGACCGGCGCGACGCGGCATCGCCAGGACCGCCAAGCCAGCTCATATCTTCGTCTCCGGCTTGCGCTTCAGGCTCTTGGCTTTCTCGTTGAGGGCGGCTTCGCGCTGCGTCGCCGCTTCCGCCGTCAACTGCACGACCAGCCGGTCCGTCAGGCGCATGTCGACGGCGGCGATGTCGCGCGACAGCAAGCCGTTATCATGATCCATCTTGACGAGTTCGGCGAGCGCCTGTTCCTCGTCATCCTCGGGAAGCTTGATGGTGATGCCATTGTCCAGCTTCAGGTCCCAGCGCCGCTCGCCGACGCGGATATAACCTTTGATCCGGCTCGCGAGTTCGGGATATTTTTCGACCTTGGCCAGGAAATCGGGCGCGCTCGCCGGCGCGCCGGTGCCGATCAGCAGCGGCAGGAGCACCTGCTTGCCGCCCGAGAACGGCGCGATCATGGCGCCATTCCTCTCGATGACCGAAAGCGCGTCACCCTGCTGCCAGAGCGCGAAAGCCTCACGCTCCTCGACGCGCACTTCCAGAGTATGCGGGTAGACCTTGCGGACGGCCGCAACCTCGATCCACGGCAATGTCGCAATTCGTTCCCGCGCGGCCTCGGCATTAAAGCCGATCAGCGACGTCCAACCGTCGAGCTCAAGCCTGTCGAGTATGTCGATTTCCGAGGTCTGGCGATTGCCGACCACCTTAACCTGATCAACGGCAAATCCGGTACGGGCGGTGATGCTCTGCACGATACCCTCGACATGACCGCCGAGATAGGCGCCATAGGCACTGCTCGAGAAAATCAGCACGGCCGACATCATGGCCGCGGAAAAGCGCGGCGCCTGGAATTCCCCGACGCCCAGGCGCGCCAGAATGCGCACCGGGCGGCGCAGCATGCGCGGCAGCACGAAATGGCCCGACGACAATGGCAGGCCGAACAGCGCCGGCCCCGCCGCGCCCCTCTCCCAACCTTGTCTCCATTTCAACGCAGGCACGAAGCGTCCTCCACCATCCAACTCAACAAATCGCCAAACGAGTGCCCAGCCTGGGCGGCGATTTCAGGCACCAAGGACGTCGGCGTCATACCCGGCTGGGTGTTGACCTCGAGCCAGACAATCTCGCCGTTTTCGGAATGACGATCGTCATAACGGAAGTCCGAACGGGAAACGCCGCGACAGCCGATCGCTTGGTGAGCCTTGAGCGCCAGTGTTTGTATTTTTTGGTAAATATTCGGTGAAACTTTTGCGGGGCATTCGTGCTTTGATCCCCCGGCGACATATTTTGAATCATAGTCATAGAAGGAATGGCCGGTCGGGATGATCTCGCAGACCCCCAGCGCCACATCGCCCATCACCGCGCAGGTCAGCTCCCTGCCGTGGATGTAGCGCTCAACCATGACGGTATCGCCATATTTCCACTCGGACGAGCCGATCACCTGCGGCGGATGCGACTGGCCCTCATGCACGATGACGACACCGAAGCTCGAACCCTCATTGACCGGCTTGACCACATAGGGCGGCTTCATCGGATGCTTGCTCTGGATGGCGAAGCGGCTGGCGACCTTCGATTCGGCGACCACGATGCCGACCGACTTGGCAACCCGCTTGGCCTGCTCCTTGTTCATGGCCAGAGCCGAGGCGAGCACGCCGGAATGGGTGTAGGGAATGCCGAGATATTCAAGGATGCCCTGAATGGTGCCGTCCTCGCCAAAAGGGCCGTGCAGCGCATTGAAGGCGACATCGGGCTTGAGCTCGGCAAGCACGGAGCCGACATCGCGCCCGACATCGACACGGGTGACCTGGTAGCCTTCCTTCTCGAGTTCATCGGCACAAGCCTTTCCCGACGATAGAGACACGGGCCGCTCGGACGAAAAACCACCCAGCAGGACGGCCACATGCTTGTTTTTCATTCCCCGGCATCCCCTCTCTCACGGCGGACCAAAACCAGATTTTCCGCAACATTGAGTCAGAGTCTCCCGGCAGGTTGCCCCCCAGACGGAAAACGCTGAAAACGCGTCGAACGACTCAAATCAGGAAACGCTTTCGAGCAGAGAATCAGAGAGTTGATTCACTGGCAAGTGCTTACGATTCCGAGAGATTCACTTTCTGAGAAAATGGATGCGAAAAGCGTGTCGTTGAGTCTTTGCGGCAACGGTCGCGGACCGTGTCGGCCGTGTTAAAGTTCATGCATCACATGAACTTCAACACGCGCCACGCTGCGCTTTAAAGAAGCTGTCCCAAAAACTCCTGAACCGCATGTCCCGGCCGGAAATTGCCGATGCGCTTGATTTCCCATTGCAGCCGGATACCGGAATTCTCCAGCACCCGCGTGCGCACCGTCTCGCCGAGATATTCTAGGTCGTAGCCGGTCGCGGTTCCCGTGTTGATCATGAAGTTGCAATGCATCGGCGACATCTGGGCGCCGCCGATCATCAGGCCGCGGCAGCCCGCTCTGTCGATCTCCTTCCAGGCCGACGTGCCTTCCGGATTCTTGAAGGTCGAGCCGCCGGTCTTCTCGCGGATCGGCTGCACGGTCTCGCGATGGTTCTGCACGGCCTCCATCGCCGCCTTGATCGCCGCTCTGTCCTCGGCAAAGCCCTCGAACACGGCCGAGGTGAAGATCAGCCCGGCAGGCGCCGCCGAATGGCGATAGGCGTAACCCATATCGGCATTGCTCAGCGTCTGCACATTGCCCTTGCGGTCGAGCGCTCGCACTTCGACGACCCGCTCGCGCGTCTCGACGCCGTTGGCGCCTGCGTTCATCCGCAGCGCACCGCCGATTGCACCCGGAATGCCGTGGTAGAAATGAAAGCCGCCAATGCCGGCCTCGAGCGCCACCGCTGCGACGCGCTTGTCGGGGGTCGCGGCTCCCGCCTTGATCCTGATCGGCGAAATCACCTCGGCCTCGCCGAAGCCCTTGGCTGAAAGGCGGATGACAAAGCCCTCGATGCCGCCATCGCGGACCAGAAGGTTCGAGCCGACGCCGACGACGGTCAGTGGTATCTCTTCGGGAACGGCTTTCAGGAACACCGCAAGATCTTCCTCGTCGGCCGGCTGGAACAGCACCTCAGCCAGACCCCCTGCACGGAACCAGGTGATCTTGTCCATCTCGGCGTTCGGCGTCAGGCGGCCGCGCAGGCCGGCAAGCCGGTCGCCCAGTCTGTCGATCAGGGCCTGGCCGTGCATCATGAGACGGTCCCGCCAAGCTCCTTGGGCAATGCATAGGCCCATTGGGTGATGTTGCCGGCGCCCAGGAAGACGACGAAGTCACCCGGCTTTGCCAGATCACGGATGACGGGCGCGATCGCCGCCGGACCCTCGATGTAGCGTGCGTCGCGATGGCCGCCGGCGCGGATGCGCGACACCAGCGCGTCCGAGCTGACGCCGTCGATCGGCTCTTCGCCGGCCGCGTAGACCGGCGCCACCATCACTGTGTCGGCGTCGTTGAAGCAGGTGGAAAACTCGTTGAACAGATCATGCAGCCGGGTGAAGCGATGCGGCTGGGCAATGGCGATGACGCGACCTTGGGTGGCGCTGCGCGCCGCCTTCAGCACCGCCGAGATCTCGACCGGATGGTGGCCGTAATCGTCGAATATTTCGACGCCGTCCCACGAACCGGTATGGGTGAAGCGGCGCTTGACGCCGGCGAAGGACGACAGGCCCTTCTTGATCGCCTCGGCCGACAGGCCGAGCTCATGCGCGACCGCGATCGCTGCCGTCGCGTTGGAGACGTTGTGGCGGCCGGGCATCGGCAGGCGCAGGCCTGCTATGACAGTCTGACCGCCTGTCTTGCGGTCGCGGATCACCACGTCGAATTCCGAAATGGCACCTGCCATGCGGTGATTGGTAAAGCGCACGTCGGCCTGCGCATTCTCGCCATAGGTGATGACCCGGCGGTCCTCGATGCGGCTGACCAGTGCCTGCACCTCGGGGTGGTCGGTGCACATCACGCCAAAACCGTAGAACGGCACGTTCTCGACGAACTGGCGGAACGCCTCGCGCACCTTGTCGAAGCTGCCATAGTGATCGAGATGCTCGGGATCGATGTTGGTGACGACCGCGATCTCCGCCGGTAGTTTCAGGAAAGTGCCGTCGCTCTCGTCGGCCTCGACCACCATCCATTCGCCGTCGCCCATGCGCGCATTGGTGCCATAGGCATTGATGATGCCGCCATTGATGACGGTCGGATCGAGCCCGCCGGCATCGAGCAAGGTCGCCACCATCGAGGTCGTCGTCGTCTTGCCATGCGTGCCGCCGATCGCCACCGCCTGGCGAAAGCGCATCAGTTCGGCCAGCATTTCGGCCCGGCGCACGATCGGCAGCAGCTTTTCGCGCGCGGCCTTTAGCTCTGGATTGGATTTCTTGATCGCCGTCGAGACGACCACCACCTCGGCATCACCGAGATTTTCGGCCCTATGGCCGACGAAGCATTCGATGCCCTTGTCGCGCAGCCGCTGCACATTGGCGCTTTCGGCCTGGTCGGACCCTTGCACCTTGTAGCCGAGATTGTGCAGCACTTCGGCAATGCCGCTCATGCCGATGCCGCCAATGCCGATGAAATGCACAAGGCCGATGGTCTGCGGCATCTTCATGCTTGCGTCCTCTTCCTGAAATCCGAAACGGTTTTTTTGGACGCAATAGCCTCTGTAAGATCAGCGAGCAACCGTGCCGCGTCCGGCCTCCCGGCCGATTTCGCACCCGCCGCCATCGCCGTCAGCCGATCGGGGTCTTCCATCAGCTCGCCGATGAGCGCTGCGATGCGTTCGGACGAGAGCGAGGATTGCGGATGCACTTCGCCGCCGCCGGCAGCGGCAAGGGCCGCCGCGTTCGCCGCCTGATCGTGGTCGAGCGCATAGGGGTAAGGCACCAGCAGCGCCGGCCGGCCGATGACGGCGATCTCCGAGACGGTCGAGGCGCCGGAGCGCGAGATCACCAGGTGCGCAGCCGCCATGCGCTGCGCCATGTCGGTGAAGAAGGGCGAGACCTCGACGGCGACGCCAAGCGCGGCATAGGCTGCCTTGACCCGCGCCACGTCATCCGCGCGCGCTTGTTGGGTGATCACCAGCCGCTTGCGCTGTGCGTCGGAAAGCAGCGCGATGGCTCCCGGCACGGCATCGGAAAAGAACTGGGCGCCCTGGCTGCCGCCGAACACCAGCAGGCGGAACGGCTGTTCCCCGGTCGATGCCGCATAATTCATCCTGGCCGCTTCCAGCACGGCCGGCCTGACCGGATTGCCTGTCGTCACCGTCTTCACACCGGCAGCACTGGTGTCCTGCGGCAGGAAGCCGCCGGCGATGGCATCGACACGGCCGGCCAGCGCCCGGTTGGCGCGCCCCATCACCGCGTTCTGCTCATGGATCAGCGTCGGCACCTTGCGCCGTGTCGCCGCGTAGAGCGGCGGCAAGGTTGGATAGCCGCCGAAGCCGACGACGGCATCCGGCTTGATCCTGCCGATGACGGCGGAAGCCTGGCGCACGCCGCGCCAGATTTTCCAGAAGGCACCAAGCAGGGCAAAAGGGTTTTTCGAGCCCATCGTCGCCGACTGGATCGGGTGGACGGCGGCGGCCGGAAAATGGCCGGCGAAACGCTCCGCACGGTCGTCGGTTGCCAGATGCACCGACCAGCCGCGCTCGTTCAACTCATGCGCCAGCGCCTCGGCCGGGAAAAGATGCCCACCGGTGCCGCCTGCCGCGAGAAGGATGACGCCTCTGGCCATATCACTCCGCCGGCATGGCGCGTTGCGACAGGCCAAAGCCCACCTGCTTGCGCTTTTCCGGCCGCTTGCGTGTCAGCGCCAGCACCATGCCCATCGAGATGGCGATGGCGATCTGCGAGGAGCCGCCATAGGAGATGAACGGCAGCGTCATGCCCTTGGCCGGCACGAGCTGGAGGTTGACGCACATGTTGATGACCGCCTGCAGGCCGAACACGGTGACGAGACCGCCGACCGCATAGCGGGTGAAATCGTCATGCTCCTTCAGCGCCGTGTTGAGGCCGCGCAGAACGATGAAGGCGAAGATCGACATGATGAAGAAGCACATGATCAGCCCGAACTCTTCGCCGGCAACCGAGAAGACGAAGTCGGCATGGCTGTCGGGGATGACGCGCTTGACGGTGCCCTCGCCCGGTCCGACTCCGAACCAGCCGCCATTGATCAGCGCTTCGCGCCCCATGTCGACCTGGAACGTGTCGCCCTCGCCGGTGAGGAACTTGTCGATACGCAGGGCAACGTGCGGGAACACCGTATAGGCGGCAAAGACGCCGCCGACGCCGGCCGCACCCAGCGCGACGATCCACAGCCAGGGCAGCCCGGCCATGAAGAACATGATGCCCCAGGTGCCGGTCGTCAGCATGGTCTGGCCGAGGTCCGGTTGTGCCACCAGCAGCGACACGACCAGCACCAGCAGCAGCATGGCGAACAGATTGCCCGGAATATCGGGCTGGCGCTTGTGCTCGGCGAAAAGCCACGCGCACATGATGACGAAGGCCGGCTTCAGGAATTCCGACGGCTGGATCGACAGGCCGGCAAGCGACACCCAGCGGCGCGCACCCTTCACCTCGACGCCGATGTAGAGCACCGCCACCATCAGCACCAGCATCAGGCACAGGATGACCAGCGCCATGCGCCGGATCTGCCTGGAATCGAGGAAGGAAACTGCCAGCATCACACCGAGCGCCGGCACGGTGAAGATGATCTGCCTGGTGGCAAAGTGGAAACTGTCGAGGCCGATGCGTTCGGCCACCGCCGGACTGGCGGCGAAGGACAAGACGATGCCGAGCCCCATCAGCGACAGGAACGCCGCGAGGAACCAGCGATCGATCGTCCACCACCAGGTTGCCACCGGGCTTTTGTCGAGACGGCTTTGCATTATCGTGCCCCTCCGATGGGTTTCACACCCTCGATAGCATCCGCAGCTTGCCTGAAGGCTTCGCCGCGGACTTCGAAATTCTTGAACTGGTCGAAACTGGCGCAGGCCGGCGACAGCAGCACCACCGCCTCGCCGCTGTCGTCCTTAGCGGCATCATGCGCGGCGTGCTCGACCGCGGCGGCCAGCGTGCCTGAGATCTCGTAGGGAACTGCCTCGCCCAGCGTCGCCGAAAAGGCCGGCGCCGCCTCGCCAATCAGATAGGCCTTGGCGATGCGCGGAAAGAAGCCGCGCAACGGCTCGATGCCGCCTTCCTTGGGCAGGCCGCCGGCGATCCAGTAGATGCGCGTAAAGCTGGATAGCGCAGGTGCTGCGGCATCGGCATTGGTCGCCTTGGAATCGTTGATGAACAGCACATGGTCCTTGCGGCCGACCTGCTCCATGCGGTGAGCGAGGCCGGGAAAGCTTTCCAGCCCCGACTGGATTTCGCCAAGCTCCAGTCCGACCTTGAGGCAAGCGGCGACCGCCGCCAGAGCGTTCTGGGCATTGTGCTGGCCGCGCAGCGAACCGATGCCTTCGAGGAAGGCGACACGGCTGTAACGGCCGTGCACGGCTTCCATCAGATTGCCGCCATCGGCGAAATAGCCATCGGTCAGCGGCAGGCGCTTGGAAATGCGGATGACAGGCCGGCCCGCCCGCTCCAGCCGCTCGGCGATCTGCGCACACCAGGAATCGTCGATGCCGACGATCGCCGTCTCGCTGCCGGCTACCAGCCGCTCCTTGATCGCGGCGTAGTGCTGCATGGTGCCGTGGCGGTCGAGATGATCGGGCGTCAGGTTAAGCAGGATGCCCGCCGTCGGATTGATCGAAGGCGCGAGGTCGATCTGGTAAGACGAGCATTCGACCACATAGTGCCGATCGGGCTCGGGCGGATCGAGCGTCATCACCGCGCGGCCGATATTGCCGCCCATCTGGGTATCGCGTCCCGCGGCCTTCAGGATATGCGCGGTCAGCGCGGTGGTCGTCGACTTGCCGTTGGTGCCGGTGATGGCGATGAAAGGCGAATTTGGCGCGCTCAGCGTCCGCTCGCGGCAGAAAAGCTCGATGTCGCCGATGATCTCGACGCCTGAACCGCGCGCCAGCTCCACCGTCCAATGCGGCTTGGGATGCGTCAGCGGGACGCCCGGCGACAGCACGAAAGCCGAGAATTTCGCCCAGTCGGCGCCGCGCAAATCAGCGGTCGCAATACCGGCAATAGCGGCCTTGGCAACGCTTTCGGGATTGTCGTCCCAGGCCAGCACGTCCGCGCCGCCCTCGATCAGCGCGCGCGCCGTCGCAATCCCCGAGCCACCGAGCCCGAAGAGGGAAACGCGCTTGCCTGAAAAGGATGCGGCGGGGATCAAAGGGCTTCCTATCTCAGCTTGAGGGTCGACAGGCCGACCAGCGCCAGGATGACGGCGATGATCCAGAAGCGGATCACCACCTGGCTTTCGGTCCAGCCGAGCTTTTCGAAATGATGGTGGATCGGCGCCATCAGGAACACCCGCTTGCCGGTCATCTTGAAGTAGCCGACCTGGATGATGACCGACAGGATTTCCACGACGAACAATCCGCCGACGATGACCAGCACGATCTCGTGCTTGGTGGCGACCGCGACGGTGCCGATCAGGCCGCCCATGGCCAACGATCCGGTGTCACCCATGAAGATCGCCGCCGGCGGCGCGTTGAACCAGAGGAAGCCGAGGCCGGCGCCGATGACCGCGCCGAGCACGACCGCCAGTTCACCGGTGCCGGGCACGAAATGTATCTGCAGATATTCGGCGAACACGGCGTTGCCTGAGAGATAGGCGATGACGCCGAAGGAGGCCGCCGCGATCATGATCGGCACGATCGCCAGCCCGTCCAGACCGTCGGTGAGGTTCACAGCATTGCCTGCTCCGACGATGACGAAGCAGGAGAACGGAATGAAGAACCAGCCGAGATTGACGATGAATTCCTTGGCGAAGGGAAACGTCAGCGACGAAGAGAACGGCGCCTGGCCATTGTGCATGATCACCCAGGCGGCGATGCCGGCGATGACGAATTCAAGCGCCAGCCTTGCCTTGCCGGAAAAGCCGAGATGCGACTGCTTGGTCACCTTCAGATAGTCGTCGTAGAAGCCGATCGAGCCGAAGCCCAGCGTCACCAGCAGCACCACCCAGACATAGATGCTCGACAGGTTGGCCCACAAAAGCGACGAGCCGATAATGCCCGACAGGATCATCAGTCCGCCCATGGTCGGCGTGCCGGCCTTCTTGAAATGCGTCTGCGGTCCGTCGGCGCGGATCGGCTGGCCCTTGCCTTGCCGCAGCCGCAGCGAATTGATGATGGTCGGCCCGAAGATGAAGACGATCAGCGCCGACGTGATCAGCGCCCCGCCGGTGCGGAAGGTGATGTAGCGGAAGACATTGAAGACCGAGACCTTGTCCGCAAAATCGACGAGCAGTGTAAACATGCGCTTTTCGTCCCCCGACCTAGGTCTGTTTTCTGGCTGTCGATTCAGCCGGGAATTTGCCCAGCAGCGCATCGACCAGTTTTGCAAAGCCGATGCCCTTCGACGATTTGATCATCACCACGTCGCCCGGCTTGAGCGCGGCAAGCAGCACCGGCTTCAACTCCTCGACACCGGCGCGGTATTCCGTCTTGATCTCAGCCGGCAGCGCTTCTGCCAGCACCCGCATTTCCGGGCCGCCGAGAAAGACGGTCTGCGTGCCCGAGCTGACGATGAGATCGGCAAGGGCTGCATGCAGCTTGGCCGAGTGGTCGCCAAGTTCGAGCATGTCGCCGAGCACGGCGATGCGGCGGCCCTCGCCCGTCACAGGCGTCGCGTTGAGCAATGCCATGGCAGCAGCCATCGATGCCGGATTGGCGTTGTAGCTTTCGTCGATCAGCGTGATCAGTCCACCTGGGTAGCTCGAAGTCGAGCCGCCGGGATGGCGCAGCACATGGCGCTTGCCGCGCCCGCGTTCGGCCGAAAGATCGGCCAGTGCTGAAGCCACCTTGTCGAGATCGGCGCCGACCAGATGCGCCGCACCCAGCACCGCCAGCACGTTCTGCACCATATGGCGGCCGGGCGCGCCGATCCGCGCCGCCACTTCGTGGCCGCCGATCCTGGCGATGATGTCGGAATGATCCGCATGCAGTTCGCATTTGGTGAGCTTGAAGGTAGAGCGCGCATTCTCGCCGAAGCCGTAGACGTGCTCGACACCGGCGGCATGGGCCATCTTGTCGAGCAGCTTGAAGCGCGCATCATCGCGGTTGAGGATGGCGGCCCCCTCGGGCTCCAGCCCTTCGAAAATCTCGGCCTTGGCCTTGGCAATCTCGTCGAGATTGCGGAAAAAGCCGAGATGCGCCGCCGCGATCATGGTGACGATGGCGACATGCGGCCTCACCATTTTTACCAGCGGCCGGATTTCGTCGGGATGGTTCATGCCGATCTCGAATACGGCATAGTCGCAATCATCAGGCATGCGCGCCAAGGTCAGCGGCACGCCCCAGTGATTGTTGAAGGACTGCGCCGAGGCGTGCACCTTGCCGACGGCTTGCAGCACATGGCGCAGCGCTTCCTTGGTCGTGGTCTTGCCGGCCGAACCGGTCACAGCGATGATTTTCGCGCTCGAGCGGGCGCGCGACGCAACTCCAAGCTTTTCCAGTGCGACCAGCACGTCCTCGACGACGATAATCGGCGCCGTCAGCCGGCCGAGCGACGGCAGCTTGCCTTCGGCCACCACCAGCACGCCGGCGCCGGCCTTGATGGCGGCGGTGGCGAAATCATGGCCGTCCATCGCCTCGCCCTTGATGGCGAAGAAGGCGTCGCCCGGCTGCAGGCTGCGGCTGTCGATCGAAATGCCGGAAATGCCTTCCGGCATCGGCCCCAACGGCCGCCCGTCCATGGCGGCAACCAGCGCCTCGCAGGTCCACAGCAAGCTCATGCGGCACGCTCCGTAAGTGCCGCGCGAACTTCCTCGTGATCGGAGAAATGCAAGGTTTCGGAGCCGATCGTCTGGCCTTCCTCGTGGCCCTTGCCGGCCACGATCAGCGTGTCGCCGGCATGCAGCATGGCGACCGCCTCGTGGATCGCCTGGCGCCGGTCGCCGATCTCGATGGCGCCGGGGGCGGCGGCCAAAATAGCGGCGCGGATCGTTTCCGGCACTTCGGAGCGCGGATTGTCGTCGGTGACGATGACAACATCTGCAAGCCGCGTCGCAATCTCGCCCATGATCGGTCTTTTTCCCCGGTCGCGGTCGCCGCCGCAGCCGAACACGACGATGACGCGGCCGGTCGTGAATGGGCGCACCGAGGCCAGCACGTTTTCCAGCGCGTCGGGCTTGTGGGCATAATCGACATAGACCGGCGCGCCATTGCCGGTGGTGCCGACGAGGTCGAGCCGGCCCGGCGCGCCCTTCAATTTCTCCAACGCCAGCAAGGCCTTGGCGACAGGTGTTCCCGTGGAAATGGCAAGACCCGCCGAAACCAGCGCGTTCGAAATCTGGAAATCACCGGCCAGCGGCAGGTCGATCTCGTAGAGCATGCCATCGGCCTCGACCTCGGCCCGCTGGCGATGGCGTTCATGCTCAACCCGCTTCAGCCTGAGGAAATCGCCATGGCGGCCAACCGTCAGCACTTCGAGCCTGGCGGCCCGCGCCGCCTGAAAAGTCGGTGCCGACCATGGATCGTCGGCGAAGATGACGGCCGGTGCGCCTTTCGGCAGCAGCGCGTCGAACAGGCGCAATTTGGCGCGGTGATAGTCCTCGATGGTCGGATGATAGTCCATATGGTCGCGGCCGAGATTGGTGAAGCCGCCGGCCGCCAGCCTCACGCCGTCGAGACGGCGCTGGTCGAGCCCATGGCTGGAGGCTTCCATCGAGGCGTGGGTGACGCCGGCATCCGCCAATTCCCGCAGCAATTGATGCAGGGCGACTGGATCGGGCGTCGTCAGCGAGCCATAGTCGTTGCGCCCAGGCGCCACTACGCCAGTGGTGCCGATCGAAGCGGCGGCATAACCGGACTGCTCCCAGATCTGCCTGGTGAAAGCCGCGACCGAAGTCTTGCCGCTGGTGCCGGTCACCGCGACCATTATCTCAGGCTGCTTGCCGAAATAGCGGGCCGCACTCAGCGCCAACGCCAGGCGCGGATCGTCGACTGCCAATACCGGGACCGACAGCCCGGCAACGGTGCTGCCCTTGCCCGCTACGATCGCGGCCGCACCGCGCGCGGCGGCGTCGGCGGCATAAACGGCACCGTCGGCCTTGGTTCCCGCGAGCGCAAAGAAGACAACACCCGCTTTTACCTGGCGGGAATCCGAAGAAATCCCTGTAACCTCCAGATCGACGGAAGCTATTCCCTCGACGGGCAGGATACCGGCTAGATCTCTGAGCTTCATCGAGTCCCGTTCACCGCAACAAAATAGCGCGCTGTTGCCGGCGCGCCCTAAGAATCACTGATAGGAAACCAGCGTTGCACCATTTTCATGGCTGAAATCTGGCTTCACGCCAAGCATGGCAGCTGAACGCCTGATGATATTGCCGGCCATAACCCCCGCATTTGCGGCCGCGACATCCGTCATGCCCGGCTTTTCAGGGTGCGGGGCATCGGCAATGGTAAACACCAGATACTGCGGATCGTCCATCGGGAAGGCGGCGACGAAAGTGTTGAAATTCAAGTCCTTGGAGTAGCGGCCATTGACGACCTTCTCGGCCGTTCCGGTCTTGCCACCAACGCGGTAGCCGGGGACTCTGGCGTTTCGGGCAGAGCCCTTCTCGGCATTGAGCGAATAGAGGTAGCGCATGCCTTCGACGGTCTTTTCGCTCACCACTTTCTTGGCGGTGGCCATCGCTTCCGCCTGCGTACGCACCAAAAAGGTAGGGTTCATCAGGAAGCCGCCATTCATCAACGCCGCGCAGCCCACAGCCGCTTGCAGCGGCGTCGTCGACACGCCATGGCCGAAGGCGATGGTGAATGAATTCACCTGTTTCCAGACCTTCGGTTCAGTCGGACGGGCAGTCTCCGGCAATTCGGTCTGCATCCTGTCCAGAAGGCCAAGGCGATGCAGGAATTCGCGATGGCCCTCGATGCCGACCATCTCGGCTTCCCTGGCCGATCCGATGTTGGACGAATAGAGGAACACCTCCGGCAACGACAGCACACGGTTCTTGCCGTGGAAATCGTGAATGGCCTGATGGCCGACCCGGATTGGATGCGAAGCATCGAAGCGGCTCGCCATCGTCGCCTTGCCGGAATCGAGCGCCATGGCTGAGGTGAAGCTCTTGAAGGTCGAGCCCATCTCGTAGAGGCCCGCCGACATGCGATTCAGCCGGTCCTTGTCCTGTGCATTGTAGGGATTGTTCGGATCGAAATCCGGCACCGAGGCCATGGCCACCACTTCGCCGGTCTTGACGTTGAGCACGACGGCGCCGGCGCCCATGGCACGATAGCGCTCCAGGCCGGCGGCGATCTCGTCGCGCACCACATGCTGCACGCGCAGATCGATCGAAAGCTTTACCGGCTTGAGATCCTTGGCAATGGCAAGGCCCGATGCCTGCAGGTCGCTCAAGCCTTGCTCGTCGACATATTTCTCCATTCCGGAGATGCCCTGGTTGTCGATGTTGGTGAGGCCGACAATGTAGGACGAGGTCTCGCCGCTCGGATAGAAGCGGCGCTTTTCGGTACGGAAGCCGAAACCGGGAATGCCGAGCTGCATGATGTCGGACTGTTGCTTGGGCGTCAGCTGCCGCTGCAGCCAGACGAAACCGGCGCCGCTCTTCAGCTTATGGTAGGTCTGCTCATAGTCGATGTCCGGAAGCACCGTCGACAGCTTCTCGATCGCCTCGTCGGCGTCGACAATGCGGCGCGGTTCTGCAAACAGCGACGCCGTCTTGATATCCGTGGCCAGCACTTCGCCGTTGCGGTCGACGATGTCGGGCCGCGATGCCGTCACCCGGCTCTGCGGACCGCCCGACATGTCGGGGGTCTGGAAGCCGAGATAGACCAGCCGCCCTGATATGGTCGAGAAGATACCGAAGAACACCGCCATCGTCATGACGATGCGCGTCCTGCCCTTGCCGCCGGTCGCCTTGCGGGCGCCCTCGACGACGATCGATCCATCTTCACTCGTCCTGGCGCGACGCTTCAGCAGTTTGCCGATCATTGGGCGATGCCTCCGGTCACGACGGGATCCTTACTGTCCGAAGGCGCTTGGTCGGAATTGTCGGCCATACCACCCTGGCGTCCGTTCAGGATGTCCTGGATGTCCAGGGATTTGGCCGGCAGGTCGCCGATGCCGCCTATCTGGCGGGCGCTGACCGGCTCGAGTTCGAGCTGCGACTTGTAGAGTTCAGCCAGCTTCTGCAGCCGCGACGGCTGGGTAAGCAGGCTCCAGTCGGCTTTGAGCAGGTCGATCGTATCCTCCTCATAGCGTATCTGCGCATGGATCTTCTGCACCGCGGCCAATTGTTCCTCGGCCTCGCGCTTGGCCTTGTAGGTAAGGGCCGCGACCGCAACCATGACGGCGATCAGGACAATGTCGCTGGTACGAAACACTTAGCTACCTCTCCCCCGGCCGGCTCGTGCCGGGAAGTGTTGGGCCGGGAAGTTTTGGAAGGCCGAAAATCGAAAAATCGCTGCTGCGCGCTGGCGCATCCGTGCGGATTGCCGCGCGCAGCCTGGCCGAACGGGCGCGCGGATTGGCCGCCACCTCGGCGTCGCCGGCAGTCACGCCGCCACCCGCCTTGCGGAACGTCGCGGTGCGGGCATGCGCCTCGGGCAAATGCCGCGAGCCGGTCGCGACATCGGCCCGGTCGGCGATGAAACGCTTGACGATGCGGTCTTCCAGCGAATGGAAGGTGACCACGGCGAGCCGTCCGCCCGGCTTCAGCGCGCGTTCGGCCGCGAACAGGGCCTTGGCCAGTTCACCAAGCTCGTCATTGACGAAGATGCGCAGCGCCTGGAAGACGCGCGTCGCCGGATGGATCTTGTCCTTCGGCGCACGGCCGATATGCGTCTCGATGGCGTCGGCCAGTTCCAGCGTGCGCTCGAACGGGCGCTTTTCGCGGCGAGCCTCGATCATGCGGGCGATGCGCCCGGCATGACGCTCCTCGCCGAGGAAGCCGAAGATGCGGGCAAGATCGCCCGGCTTGAAGGAATTGACGACGTCGGCGGCGCTGAGGCCCGATTGCGCCATGCGCATGTCGAGCGGCCCGTCGGCGCGGAACGAAAACCCGCGCTCGGCCTGGTCGAGCTGCATCGAGGACACGCCGATGTCGAGCACGACGCCCTCGGCGCTCTCAACACGTTCGTCCAGCGTTGAGAACGGCGCCTGCACCAGCCGCAGCCGGCCGCCGGACTGCGCTTCCAGATCGCGCCCGGCCGCAATGGCATCCGGATCGCGGTCGATCGCCACCACGGAAGCGCCCGTCGCCAGAATGGCCCTGGTGTAGCCGCCGGCGCCGAACGTGCCGTCGATGATGAGGTCGCCCTGCGCCGGCGCCAACGCTTCGAGCACCTCGGCAAGGAGGACCGGAATGTGGCGGGCCGATCCGCCAACGGCGTGCCCATCGATGGCATGAGGAAGGTCATCGCCGTGGCCTGCCGTCATTCCGGTCGCTCCCCAGGCTTCGTCCCCTGCCGAAGCTGCAAAAGCCGTGCCCGCGCCTGCGCCCCATAGGCGGCAAGCCGTCCCGGCTCCCAGATCTGAAAGAAATTGCCGCGCCCGACAAAGGCCACTTCCGCCGAAATGCCGGTGTGTTCGCGAAGGAAATCGCTCATCGTGATGCGGCCGTCCTGGTCGAGTTTCAAGAAGGTTCCGTCGCCATGGCAGAAGAACGACATGTCGTCCGCCGTCTGCAGGAAGGGATCCTCGAGCGCGATGCGCTGCTCGTAGCGGTCGAGCAGATCGAGCCCGCCGACATCCATCGCCGGCAGATCCAGGCAGCGCAGCGCATAAAGTTCCGAATAGCCGCGCTTCTGCACGACCGCACGGAAATGCGCGGGAACGGACACCCGTCCCTTCGCATCGATCCTGCTCACCGTGGTTGACAGAAACCGGTCCATTAAACGCTACAGCCGCTTGCGCCGCCGCACCCCTCTCCATCTTGTCGCACGCGCCGCCGCAGCGCGCTCCCTGCCCCGTATCAGCCTCGTCCGCACGGGCAAAAACCGGCAAACGCGCAGCCGCCGCGGCTGCCCGATTGGCGTACGCTTTACCCTGACACGGAACGAAGGCTTTGATGTCTAGATGGGATATCATGGGGCACTATGGGCGTCAACGGGATTAGGCTTCACAAACACGCGCGCCGCGACCAATGAGAGCAGCCTCGCCGACACGTCTCGTCTTTATGGTCTATTAAGCCTAACGAACCGTTTAGAGCCGCCTGGCCCAACCGGACGCGCCTTGCCGAGCGCCGCTGCCGGGCATAGCGTCTCGCCACATCTCGTCGGTCGCAACCAGGGTTGGAAATTCGATGTCCGAAACTGCAAAGTCACGCGCTGCAGCGCTTCCTCACCTGCGTCGCAGCGGGCTTGCCATGGGCGATTCCATTCCCCTGCCACTGACCATGGCCGCCATCTTTCATGCGCCCGGCGACGCCACCGGTTTCAACCAGTACGGGCGATTCAGTAACCCGACCTGGGACGCGGTCGAACATATGCTGGCCCATCTGGAGGACGCGCCTTGCGTCGCCTTCCCTTCAGGAATGGCGGCAATCTCGGCGGCGTTTTTTACCGTGCTCAAGACTGGCGACCGTTTCCTGCTGCCATCGGACGGCTACCACACGACAAGAGCGCTGGCCGATCGCTTCCTCAAGCCGCTCGGCATCGTCTACGATGTCAGGCCTACCTCGACCTTCCTCGACGGCGGCTTCGATGGCTATCGCCTCGCCTTTGTCGAAACCCCCGCCAATCCGGGGCTGGATATCTGCGATATCGCCGCCGTTGCCGATGCTGTTCACAAAGCCGGCGCGATCCTTGTCGTCGACAACACGACCATGACACCCTTCGGCCAACGGCCGCTCGACCATGGCGCCGATATCGTCGTTGCCGCCGACACCAAGGCACCCAACGGCCATTCAGATGTGCTGTTCGGCCATGTCGCCAGCCGCAATGCCGAGATCATCGCCGCCGTGACCGGCTGGCGCGAAGTTTCCGGCAGCATTCCCGGACCATTCGAAGCCTGGCTGGTGCATCGCGGCCTGGAGACACTGGATGTGCGCTTCGATCGCATGTGTTCCTCGGCGGAAGTCATCGCGCGGCGGCTGCAGGGCCACCGGGCAATCAGCGGCCTCCGTTATCCCGGACTGGAAGGCGATCCGTCGCACAACCTTGCCCGTGCCCAGATGGAGCGCTTCGGCTTTCTGATCTCTTTCGAGCTCGCCTCGGAGGACAAGGCCGAGGATTTCATCAACAATTGCGCCTTGATGCAGGCCGCGACATCCTTCGGCGGCGTCCACACCTCCGCCGAGCGGCGCTTGAAGCGAGGCGATGCCGTTGCCGCCGGCTTCGTTCGCCTCTCGGTCGGCTGCGAGCCGGTGGAAGAGCTCTGGAAGGCAATCGAGGCGTCGCTGGACAAGATCGGCGGCTGACCGGACCGATCACGGGCCGAGATCGTCGGCTTCTATGTTGCGATAGCCGCGCAGTACACGAATGATCTCGATCGCGTCGTCACCTACACGATACAAGGTGAGATAGTCGCCAACGAGCAGATGACGGACGCCGGGCGCGATGTCATCGCGCGGCGCGCCGGAGAAGGGATAGGTCTCCAGTTGCTGCCACCGTGCCTCGATGCGATCGAGCAACCTATCCGCTGCGACCTCGCTATCGCGTGCAACATGAAGCCAGATCGCGATCAAATCGTCTTCTGCGCGCGCGTTCCGGACGATGAATAGCGAATTCATGCTGCGTCGTCAGATCGCAAGCGCCTCCGCGCCTCGGCCTTGATTTCATCCATCGACGCAAATCGTCCCGGCCCGCTGTCTATCCCTTCCTGCACCAGCTTGCGCAACTCATCGAGCGTATAGCCGAAGAGATCGCGCCGATCCTTCCATTGCCGCAGCGCATCTCGGATCACTTCGCTGGCGGAGGCATATTCGCCGGCGGCGACGACATCATCCACCGCCTGCGCCAGTTCCGGCGACAGCGTGATGCTGCGTTTGTCGACCTGTCCCATGAGAGGCTCCCGGTACCATTTCCCGATCATGGTACGATTTAATCGCACCGGTTTCAAGCAATGGCCGACTCTCGCTCGCACGGATGAACGGCCGGGCAGGCTTGAATCAACAGGCGCGCCCGAGGGCGCAACCTGCTGAATTCAAGAGACTTCTCTTGATATCGGGGGAGAGAGTTGCCAGCTGGCCTGTAAGCCGGGTTCTGTATGGCCCTCGCCCCTTGCGCGGCGAGAACGTGGCGGCCATTCATCTTGGGCGCATGTTGCCATGTGCCTCACGCAACCTACCCGGACGGTGAGCCGGAAACAGCCCTCGAGGGTTTCCCCTCGCACCGCCCCTATTCGGTCTTGCTCCCGGTGGGGTTTGCCGTGCCGCTCCTGTTGCCAGTCGCGCGGTGGGCTCTTACCCCACCCTTTCACCCTTGCCCCGAATCCGGCAAGCCGGATCGTGGCGGTTTGCTTTCTGTGGCACTTTCCCTGGGGTCGCCCCCGCCGGCCATTAACCGGCACCGTGTTTCCATGGAGCCCGGACTTTCCTCACCCGCGGCCTTTCGGCGTTTGCGGGTGCGGCCGCCCAGCCAGCTGGCAGAGCGTATAAAGGGGTTCACGCCCGAAAACGCAAACGAAAAAGCAGACTTATGCGGGCGATCCAAGCGCAGCCATCTGCACCTTGACCTTGCCGCAATAGGCGGCCGACACCGGGTTCATCCGCGTTGCGGCGTGTCCAGCATTGTATTTCAGAATCGTGCCGCAGGTCGTGCCGCCGCCGAGGCTCCGCGCCATGGCAAGGTATTTCATGCCGTATTTGATGTTGGTGTCGGGATCGAACAGGCCCTTTGCGGAGCCGCTATAGCCCATCATCCGAGCCGTGGCCGGCTTGATCTGCATCAGGCCGATCTCGCCTGCGCCGCCGACGATGTTGGGCCGGTAGTTGCTTTCGATCTGGATGACCGCCGTGGCGAGCGACACCGGCACGCCTTCGATCGCCGCATAGCGGGCAACGATAGCGGAATACTGCCCACTGCTGGCCACCGCCGCCGTCGATGCCGCCGCGTTCTGGACTCCGATCGACGCTGTTCTCGTCATGTCGATGGTCTTTCGGCCACGCTTCGTCTGCTTTCTGGCGGACTTCTTCGGCTTGGACCAGCTTGCTTTTTCCATTTTCGCGGAAGCCCGCTTCGTCTCCGCTTTGGCGGAAGCCCGCTTTGTTGCCTTGGCGTCGTGGCCTGCCTTGCCGCTTTTCGCGGATACCACGGGAAACCCTTGATCGGCCCGCGGGCTGAATGATGCTGCATGCGCCGCACTGAAGGCAAAAGTCATTACACCGGCAGCAAGAGCTGCCGTTAAAACGGTAAATTTCTGCATGTGATCCTGTTCTGTCTGAACCGCGCGAAGATGTTCGCGCAGCAACGCCTAACCAACGTCGGAACAACCCGGGGGGCTTGGGGTCCGACATCTACACGTCAGCCGTTTGACGCCCGAATTGGTGTCAAACAAGGCCAGGCAAGTCACTTTGAGTGACAGCTTGTAACTTAAGGATGGGAAAGAATTGCTTGAGAGAGGCTCTCCCGGGGGTCAGCGCCTCACGGAAGCAAGCAGCCTTTGCAGCGTCCGCAGCGTCGAGCCGTCGGCAACGCCGTCCACCTTGCGCGGCCGGAAATGGCGCTGGAAGGCCTCGACCACCGCCTCCGTCTGCCGGTCGAAAACGCCGGATATTTCAACGCCATAGCCGTAGAGGGCCAGCATCGACTGCAACGCTTCGACGTCGCCGCCGGTATCGCCGGTTGTCAGAGTGGCGCCTCGCCTGACGGGCGCGGCCGCCACGAGATGGCCAACACCGGCCTCGAACAGCGTCCGCCACGGAAACTTCTCGCCGGGATCGATCTTGCGCCCCGGCGCAACATCGGAATGCGCGAGTACCCGCTCGGCGGCGATCGAATGCCGACCGGCGATCCCACGGCACAGCGCGATCACCGCATCGATCTGCCGCCGGGGAAAACCGGGATAGCCCAGCGAATGCCCTGGATTGACGATCTCGATGCCGACCGAACAGGAATTGATGTCGGCCCGTCCGAACCACGAACTCTTGCCGGCATGCCAAGCGCGGTCGCTTTCCCTGACCATCTGCACGATATGGCCATTCTCGTGGACGAGATAATGTGACGAGACCTCGCTGGCCGGGTCGCAAAGCCAGGCCTCGGCCCCGGCGCCGGTCGCCATACCGGTGTAGTGCAGCACGATCATGTCAGGCCTGGGCGTCTCGCGCCGCGGGCCGAAATTCGGCGATACCCTGACTTCGGCACGTGGCTCGTCGGGCAGAAAGCCGCTCATGCGTGGCGCAGGCCCCGCTCGATCATCTCGTAGGCAACGTTGATCGCCGCCACCCTGGTGGTCGCGATCTTGATGAATTCCTGAGGCAGGCCGCGCGCGATCAGCCGGTCCGGATGATTGTCGGAAACCAGCTTGCGATAGCGCTTCCTGACCTCTTCGAACGGCTTGCCGCGCTCGATGCCAAGCACGACATAAGGATCCCCGGCGCCCAGGTTGACATGTCGCGCCATGATGGTCTCGTAATGCGCTTCGTCGATGCGGAAAATCTCGGCGATGCGGTGCAGGAAATGGCCTTCGCGCTCGTGCACCAGCCCGTCGGCCTTGGCGATGTGGAACAGACCGTCGAGTATGTCTTCCAGCATCACACAATTGGAATGCCCGGAACCGCACATCTGCGCCATCCGCTCGGCATAGGTCTCGAAACCGGCCACGTCGCGCTGGGCGAGATCGAACAGACGCGCCACATTGCGCGTCTCCTTCGGCGGCACTTCGAATATTTCCTGGAAGGCGCGCACCTCGTCCTGGGTGACGATACCATCGGCCTTGGCCATCTTGGCCGACAGCGCGATCATCGCCACCGAAAAGGCGACACGCCGGCGCAAATCCGCATCGCCGGCGAAAACCGTGCGCACGGCCTCGACCACGTCGGCGACACCCGACGAGGCTGAGGATGAAACGCGGGTGATGAATTCGCCGAGGCGATCCCAAATGGACATGGCCTGCTTCTTAGAGCCACCGCCCGCTCCTATCAAGCCGGGACAGTGCCGCAGGCTTTGCGCGACAAATCGATCGGACTCCAACGCCATGGCGCTCGGACAATATGAGAAAGGCCAGCGCGAGCCGGCCTTTCTCATTCATCACACGAAGTACTGCTTGCTCACTACTGCGCGGGCGCAGGAGCTGGTGTTGCCGGAGCCGGCTCGGCAGGCTTCTCGGGTGTGATGCTCTTCGTGGTAGAATTATCCGTTGCCGGAGGCGTCGCGGCCGGCGGCGTGGCTTCCGGAGTAGCCGGCTTCATCGGTTCCTCGGCAGCCGGCGGATTGGTGCTCTGGGTAGTGGTATTGTCCGTACCGCTGTCACTGCAGGCGGCGACGCCAAGCAAGGCCAGAGCGGAAACGGAAGCGAGAATGAGCTTTTTCATTTGTCTCTCCTTCAACACACGCTCACGTTGCCGTGAGCGGTCGAAGGACAAATGCGTCAGACGGCCATGAGTTTCGTAACGTTGCGTTTCGACATGTAACATCGTCTGGTTCATTTGCGATTGCCGCTCAGGCCGTGGCGAACTAACAGAATGTGCCGAACCACCGATCGAACGTAAAAGCGCCAGGGGCTGTCATGACCGAAAAATGGGATTTCTGGATCGACCGCGGCGGCACATTCACCGATATCATCGGCCGAGATCCGGAAGGCGGGCTGCACCCGCGCAAGCTTCTCTCCGAAAATCCCGAAGCCTACAACGATGCTGCCATCCAGGGCATTCGCGACCTTCTTGGCTTGTCGGCCGGCGACACGATCCCGAGCGGCCTGATCGGCGACATCAAGATGGGCACCACGGTTGCAACCAATGCGCTGCTGGAGCGCAAGGGCGACCGCGTGCTTTTGCTCATCACCAAGGGCTTTCGCGACGCGCTGAAGATCGCCTACCAGGCGCGTCCGGACATCTTCGCCAAGGAGATCATCCTTCCCGAACAGCTCTACGAGCGCGTCATCGAAATCAACGAGCGCGTGCGCGCCGATGGCCGCGTCGAACAATTGCTCGACATCGCCGCCTGCCGGCCGGCGATCGAACAGGCCAGGGCCGATGGCATCGATGCGGTCGCCATCGTCTTCATGCACGCCTGGAAATACCCCGACCACGAGAAGGCGGTGGCAAAAGTCTGCCGCAAACTTGGTTTCAGCCAGGTCTCGGTCAGCCACGAAGTCTCGCCACTGATCAAGCTGGTCGGCCGCGGCGACACCGCGGTGGTCGACGCCTATTTGTCGCCGATCCTGTCGCGCTATGTGCAAAGGGTGGCGGGAGAGCTGGGCGCGGCGCCAAGCTCCCCCCTTGTGGGGGAGATCGGCCAATCGCCCCGCCTGATGTTCATGATGTCGTCGGGCGGTCTCACCGCTGCCGACATGTTCCAGGGCAAGGACGCACTACTGTCAGGACCGGCCGGCGGCGTCGTCGGCATGGTCGAGACGGCCAGGCTCGCCGGCTTCGACAAGGTCATCGGCTTCGACATGGGCGGCACCTCCACCGATGTCGCCCACTATGACGGCGAATACGAACGCGCCTTCGACACCGAGGTCGCCGGCGTGCGCATCCGCGCGCCGATGATGCGCATCCATACCGTCGCCGCCGGCGGCGGCTCGATCCTGCATTGCGAGGCCGGTCGCTTCCGGGCCGGACCTGACTCGGCTGGCGCCAATCCCGGCCCGGCAGCCTACCGGCGCGGCGGCCCGCTCGCCGTCACCGACGCCAACGTCATGCTTGGCAAGCTGCAGCCCGATTTCTTTCCGGCTATATTCGGACCCGGCCAGGACGAGCCGCTCGACGTCGAGACGGTGCGAGCAAAATTTGCGGCACTCGCCGCCGAAATCGGCGATGGCCGGTCGCCCGAGACTGTCGCCGAAGGGTTCGTCACCATCGCCGTGGAGAACATGGCCAACGCCATCAAGAAGATCTCTGTCCAGCGCGGCTACGACGTCACCGAATATCTCCTGAACTGTTTTGGCGGCGCCGGCGGCCAGCACGCTTGCCTGGTCGCCGATGCGCTCGGCATGGAGGCGGTGCTGATCCATCCCTTCTCCGGCCTGCTGTCGGCCTATGGTATCGGCCTGTCATCGGTCTTTGCCTCGCGCCAGCAGGCGCTGCTGAAACCGCTTGCCGAAGAGTCCAGAATGGAGATCGGCAACCTCATTGCCATTTTGAGAAAAGCCGTTGTCGCCGAACTCGCGGCGCAAGGCATCGGCGAGGATACGGTCGCCACGAAGCCGGTGCTGCACATTCGCTATGACGGCACCGACACGACACTGCCGGTGAATTTCGAGGCGGATTCGATTTTCCAGGCCAGGCGCGATTTTGAAATCGCCCACAAGGCGCAGTTCGGTTTCGTCTATGACGACAAGCCGATGATCGTCGAGACCGTCGGCGTCGAAGGCACGGACACCGGCGGCACCGGGCGCGACGAAACTGAATCGCGAACCGAAGACCTTGCCGTAAGCCCTTCGCAAACCCGCGAAATCTTCACCGAGGGAGAGTGGCGCACTTCACCCATCTTCCGCCGCGAAGCGCTGAAGCCGGGAAACAGGGTTGCCGGACCTGCCTTGATTATCGAGCCGAACCAGACGATCGTCATCGAGCCGGGCTGGCTGGCCGAAATCACCGCCAGGAACCATGTGCTCCTGCGCCGTGTCGAGAAAAAGCGCCGGCAGGCAGCGCTCGGCACGGAGGCCGATCCGGTCATGCTGGAGGTCTTCAACAACCTGTTCATGTCGATCGCCGAGCAGATGGGCGTGACGCTGCAGAACACCGCCTATTCCGTCAACATCAAGGAAAGGCTGGATTTTTCCTGCGCCGTCTTCGATCGCCATGGCGCGCTGGTCGCCAATGCGCCGCACATGCCGGTGCATCTGGGCTCGATGGACCGCTCGGTCGAAACCATCATCCGGCTGAATTCCGGCGACATCCACCCCGGCGACGTCTTTGCCCTCAACGCGCCCTACAATGGCGGCACGCATCTGCCCGACATCACCGTGGTGACGCCGGTGTTTTCCCTCCCCCTCGAGGGGAGGGTGGCCGCGCAGCGGCCGGGTGGGGTCCTCTCAGAAGGCACCGCAAGAGCGTCGAACCCGGTCGATCCGACCCCCTCCGGCGGCTTCGCCGCCACCTCCCCCTCGAGGGGGGAGGAAATCCTGTTCTGGGCCGCCTCGCGCGGCCATCATGCCGATATCGGCGGCACGGCACCCGGCTCGATGACGCCGCTCGCCACCACGGTCGACGAGGAAGGCGTGCTGTTCGACAATTTCCGCATCGTCGACCGCGGAAAATTCCGCGAGAAGGAGCTGGAAACGCTGCTCACCGACCACCGCTATCCAGCTCGCAATCCGCACCAGAACATCGCCGACCTCAAGGCGCAGATCGCCGCCAACGAAAAGGGCGTCGCGGAACTGCGCAAGATGGTCGCGCATTTCGGCCTCGATGTCGTCGAGGCCTATATGGGCCATGTCCAGGACAATGCGGCCGAAAGCGTGCGCCGCGTGCTGGAGCGGCTGCCCGACAGTTCGCAGTACGAATACCCGACCGACACCGGCCAAATCATCAAGGTGAAGATCACGGTCGACCGGCAAAAGCGCGAGGCGACCGTCGACTTCACCGGCACCTCGCCGGTGATGAAGAACAATTTCAACGCGCCGGAACCCGTCGCCCGCGCCGCCGTGCTCTATGCCTTCCGCGTCATGGTCGAGGACATGATCCCGATGAATGCCGGGTGCCTGCGGCCCATCAACATCATCATTCCCGACGGCTGCATGCTGAAACCCGCCTACCCCGCCGCCGTCGTCGCCGGCAATGTCGAGACCTCGCAGCACGTCACCAACGCGCTGTTCGGCGCCATGGGCGCCATGGCCAACGCGCAAGGCACGATGAACAACCTGACCTTCGGCAACAAGACATACCAGTATTACGAGACGATCTGCTCCGGCTCGCCGGCCGGCCAGATGAATTCCGGCCGCGGCTTTGCCGGCACCTCCGGCGTCCACACCCACATGACCAATTCGCGCCTCACCGATCCGGAAGTGCTGGAGCTGCGCTTTCCCGTTCTGCTCGAGGATTTCCACATTCGGGAAGGATCCGGCGGCAAAGGCAAATGGAGCGCCGGCGACGGCACCAGGCGCACCATCCGCTTCCTCGAAAAGATGGAATGCGCGATCCTGTCCTCGCACCGCAACCGGCCGCCGCAAGGGCTGGACGGTGGCGGCGATGGCGAGGTCGGGTCGACCAAGGTCCGCCGCAAGGACGGTGCGATCGACGTGCTAAAAGCCTGCGACCAGACCCTGCTTCAGGCCGGCGACGCCGTCATCCTGACGACGCCGACGCCGGGGGGATTCGGCAAGCTGTAAGAAGGCGTCAACAGGCTGTCACCGGGCTGTCATGCCCCTGCGCTACCCGCTTGCGGCAAAGCAAATGGGGAATCATCTTGCCATGACGGACGTTTCCGCAGATCTGGTTTTTCGCCGCGGCAAGGAAGTTGGAAAGGCCGTCTACCAGAACCGCCCGCTGTCGAAGGCCGGCATTTCGGAGCGGCTGTTCGCCTTCCTGTTCTCCGGCCTCGTCTACCCCCAGATCTGGGAAGACCCCGATGTCGACATGGAGGCGATGCAGCTTGGCCAGGGCCACCGCGTCGTCACCATCGCCTCCGGCGGCTGCAACATTCTGGCCTACCTCACGCGCTCGCCGGCCCGGGTCGACGCCGTCGACCTCAACACCGCGCACATCGCGCTGAACCGCATGAAGCTGGAGGCGGTGCGCCGCCTGCCATCGCAGGGCGACCTGTTCCGCTTCTTCGGCGCCGCCGACACCAGCCACAATTCGAAATCGTATGACCGTTTCATCGCGCCGCATCTCGATCCTGTCAGCCGTCACTACTGGGAGCGCCGCAACTGGCGCGGTATCAGGCGCATCACTGTGTTCGACCGCAATTTTTACCAGACCGGCCTGCTCGGCCTGTTCATCGCCATGGGCCATCGCACGGCAAAGTTCTTCGGCGTCAATCCAGCCGCCATCATGCAGGCCAGGAACATCGGCGAGCAGCGCCGCTTCTTCAACGAGGAGCTGGCGCCGGTCTTCGACAAGAAGCTTTTGAAATGGGCGACGTCGCGCAAGGCCTCGCTATTCGGCCTCGGCATCCCGCCGGCGCAGTACGATTCGCTGATCACTTCTGGCGACGGCACCATGGCCAGCGTGCTGAAAGCCCGGCTGGAAAAGCTCGCTTGCGATTTTCCGCTTGAGAACAACTACTTCGCCTGGCAGGCCTTCGCCCGGCGCTATCCGAACCCCGGCGAGGCCGCCCTGCCCGCCTATCTCGAAAAACAGAATTACGAGACCATCCGCGGCAATGTCGACCGCGTCGCCATCCACCATGCCAATCTGATCGAATTCCTCGCCGGCAAGGATGCAGGCTCCGTCGACCGCTTCGTCCTGCTCGACGCGCAGGACTGGATGACCGATGACCAGCTCAACGCGCTGTGGGCGGAGATCACCCGCACCGCGTCAGCCGGCGCCCGCGTCATCTTCCGCACCGCCGCCGAACCCAGCCTGCTGCCGGGTCGCGTCTCCAACTCGCTGCTTGAGCAGTGGGATTATCAGGACGAGGCTTCGCGCGAATTTTCGGCCCGCGACCGCTCGGCCATCTATGGCGGCTTCCACCTCTACCTAAAGCGCGCGGCATGAGCACCAGCGAGCTGCCGGCCAGCCCCGAATTCAAGGCCAACCACGCCGAACTGATGGACGGCGTCTACCGCTGGCAGCGCCATATCTACGACCTGACCCGCAAATACTACCTGCTCGGCCGCGACCTAATGATCTCGGGGCTCGACGTGCCTGTCGGTGGTACCGTGCTGGAGCTCGGCTGCGGCACCGGCCGCAACATCATCCTGGCTGCCCGCCGCTATCCCGATGTCCTCTTCTACGGCCTCGATATCTCGGCCGAAATGCTGGAAACGGCCGGAAAGGCGATCGACCGCGAGGGCCTGTCCGGCCGCGTCGTGCTGGCAAGGGGCGATGCCACCGATTTCGATGCCCGTGCACTCTTCGGTGTCGAACGCTTCGACCGTGTCTTCGTGTCCTATTCGCTGTCGATGATCCCCGGTTGGGAAAAAACTGTGTCGGCAGCGCTTGCCGCCCTGTCGCCGAACGGTTCGCTGCACATCATCGATTTCGGCCAGCAGGAAGGCCTGCCCGGCTGGTTCCGGACCTTGCTGCGCGGCTGGCTGAAAAAATTCCACGTCGCGCCGCGTGAATCGTTGCGCGAAGTGCTGGAATCGGAATCTCGGCGAACCAGCGCAAGCTTCCGTTTCCGTACGCTTTATCGCGGCTATGCCTGGCTGGCGGTTATCAAGATCACTTCCTGAATATTGCCGTGGGAAAGGCACATAAAGGCGAAGCAGCCACGATCCGTTGGATCAACGTTGCCTTATGACCCCGAGAGCGGTACACTATCTCACATGCATGGAAGCATGTGGTGATCATCGGCTTCAGGGATGAATGGCTGCGCGCCTTCGTCGTGGAAGACACCCATTCTCGCAACATTCCGTCCGATCTCGAAAGCCGTTTGTTCCGCAAGCTCCAGATGATTGACGACGCGATGATCGATCAGGATTTGCGTGTGCCGCCCAGCAATCATTTCGAGAAGCTGCGCGGTATTCTCGAAGGCTTCCATTCAATACGCGTCAACAAGCAATGGCGGCTGATCTTCCGCTGGGACGGCGGCCGCGGTGAGGCGTCGGACATCTATCTCGACGACTACAGCTATAGATGAGGTGAGAACATGTTGATGACCGCACGCAAGCCGGCAACGGTTGGCGAAATTCTCACGGAAGAATTCATGCAGCCGCTTGGCCTGACGCAGGCGGCTTTGGCCGAGGCGATGGGGGTCCAGCGCAAGCATGTGAACGAATTGTGCAACGACCGCCGCAACGTGACGGCGGCGACCGCGCTTATTCTGGCGCGGGTGTTCGGCAACAGCCCGGACTTCTGGTTGAACGTCCAGCGCCGCAGCGATCTTTGGCAGGTCATGAACTCGCCCGGCGAGCGGGCGCGAGTTGACCGCGCCAAGCCATTGGCGACAGCTGCATAGCAAGAGTTTGCGCCGCGCTAATGCAGCGCCTTGATCAGCGCCCCCACCATCGTCTGCGGCCGGTAGCCGAGCTTGGCAGGCGTTAGCCCCAGCCGCACCACCACCAACTGCTCCGAGGGGATGATGGCAACCGTCTGCCCGTCATGGCCTTCCATCCAGTACGTGTCCTTGGGCAGGCCTGCCGCGACGCCGGCGCCCGGGTTTTCCTCATCGCCCGGGGCCTCGATCCACAACTGGCCCTTGCCGTAGACCTTCGAGGCGGATGCCGGCTCGCGCATCCAGTCGACGAAGCCAACCGGCAGGATCTGGTTGCCGTCCCATACGCCGCCTTGCAGCAGGAACTGGCCGAAGCGCGCCCAGTCATGCGCGGTTGCGTAGAGATAGGACGAGCCGACGAAAGTGCCCTGCTCGTCGGTCTCGAGCACCGCGCTGTGCATGCCGAGCGGCTCGAACAGCGCCGTGCGCGGCCATGTCAGTGCCTTGGCCTTGTCGCCGATCGCGTCCTGCCAGAGCCGCGACAGCATCACCGCCGTACCGCTCGAATAGGAAAACACCTTGCCGACCTCGGCCGCCAGCGGCTTTGATTCGGCAAAGCCCGCCATGTCAGGTTCGAGATAGAGCATGCGCGTGACGTCGGCGACGTCGCCATAATCCTCGTTGAACTCCAGCCCGCTCGACATCGCCATCATCTCGGCAAGGCTGATGGCGGCGCGGCCGTCCGCCTTCCACGGCGCGAACAGGTTTTTGTCGTCGAAAGCCATCTTGCCGTCCTTGACCAACGTACCGACGATGGCGGCGTTCACCGTCTTGGTCATCGACCAGCCGAGCAGCGGCGTTTTGGCGGAAAAGCCCTCGCTGTAGCGCTCGGCGACGACGCGGCCATTCTTGACCACCACCACCGCCCGCATGCCGGTGCCGGTCAGCGCCGCATCGTCGAGCAGTTTGGCAACAACCGGATCCTGCGATGCCTCGACCCGCTCGCCTTCCGGCCACAGGTCGCCCATGGTGGCCGCCGACGGCTCCGCCTGGATCGCGGTCCGCCGCGCCTTGCCGACATCGCCGTCCGGAACCGAAGCGCAGCCAAGCCCGTCGCGGGCGACAGCGACGCTCTTGCCGAGAAACCCGAACAGGCCGGCAGACACCGTTCCCCTGTTCTTGTCCACCGAAACACGCATTAACCGCAGCAGGGGATGCCCGGGCGCCTGCACGTCGACGGCCAGCACCTCATTGGCGTCCCGGCCGGCGATGAAGACATTCGAGCAGACGATCTTGGCCGAATAGCCGGAACCGACGCGGATCAATTCGGGCGGCGCGATGTATAGCCACGCAAACAGCGCGGCGACCGCCAGCACGATCAGGCCAAGCAGCCATCTGACGATCTTGACGACGATCCGCATTTATTTCCTCCGGGCCCTGCGCGACCCTTATGTCATCGATTTGCCGCCATTGCTTCCGCAAATCACAATGCTTGTCGAGCGCCATCAACGGATTATCAACCATGATCGGCGATCACAGGATATGCTGAGCGATGCTGTGGGGCGATCGCTCGGAGGGGGCCCGATCACAAGCCGGCCATCAGGTATAGACCCATCAGCGACCGGCTGAATCCGGCTCGGGAATTGCGATGCGCCGTCTTGCGGGCCTCATTATGCTAGCGCTGCTTGGCGCGTGCTCGACAGTAGACGATCTCTCGCCACTGTCGCCGTCGGCGTCGAGCAGCCCGACGGTCACTGTCCGGGCGCCGCGCTTTGCCGATTCCAAGCCGCATGAATGGGAGAGCGGCGCGCCGTGGAACTATGCCGTCCACGGCACCGATGTTTCCAAATACCAGACCTCGGTCGACTGGCCGGCGGCCAAGGCCAGCGGCATCTCCTTCGCCTTCATCAAGGCGACCGAGGGCGGCGATCGCTTCGATGAATACTTCAACGAGCATTGGACCCGGACCAAAGCTACGGGCGTTCCCCGCGCCGCCTATCACTTCTACTATTTCTGCACCCCGGCTGCCGTGCAGGCGCGCTGGTTCATCCGCAACGTCCCCGTCGATCGCTCGGCGATGCCGCCGGTCCTCGACATGGAATGGAACCCACAATCGCCGACCTGCAGGCTGCGTCCCGACGCCGCCACGGTGCGCGCGGAGATGACCACCTTCCTCGAGATCGTCGAACGCCACTACGGCAAGAAGCCGATCATCTACACCTCGGTCGACTTCTTCGACGACAACGGCCTGGCGGGGTTTCGCGGCTATCCGTACTGGCTGCGTTCTGTCGCCGGCCATCCACGTGAGAAATACGGCAGCCACCCCTTCACATTCTGGCAGTACACAGGAACCGGGATCATTCCGGGCATGACCGGCAAGGCCGACATCAACGTCTTCAACGGCAGTGAAGCCACCTGGAACAAGTGGCTGCGGCAGAACACCCGTTGACACCGGTTCAACGGCAGCACCGCCCTGGATCAATCACTCCAGCAGAGCTTCCGTTGAACCGGTGCAACGGCAGCACCGCCATGGATCAATCACTCCAGCAGAGCTTCCGTTGAACCGGTTCAACGGCAGCACCGCCATGGATCAAATCACTCCAGCAGAGCTTCCGTTGAACCGGTGCAACGGCAGCGAGTCCGTCCGAGATAAGAAGCTCCGCAGAACACTGTTGACACCGTGCAACGGCAGAGAAGCTGGCGGAATAAGGGGCTGCGGCACAAGAACCGTTGACACCGGGCCTGCCGCCTGCTTTTCGACACAGCCAGCGGTGAAAAGTGCAACCGCCGGCAATTCAGGGCGTTGGGCCTCCGGGGGAGCACAACAACTGCCCGCTATTCGTTTCGAGAGGAAGCTGATGCGACTGCGTTCCAAAGTCCTCGCGGCTGCGCTGACCCTGTGTGCCACGGCCTTGCCGGCGATGGCGCAGGAATGCGGCGGCGACTTCGAGACGTGGAAGCAGGGCGTCGCCGCGGAAGCCAAGGCGGCCGGCGTCGGCACTGCCGGTCTCGACGCCCTTGAAGCGGCAACCTTCGACGACAAGGTGTTGGCACGCGACCGCGCCCAGGGCGTCTTCACCCAAACCTTTGTCGAGTTTTCCAACCGCATGATCTCGGCCTATCGCCTGAAGCAAGGTGCGGCGAACATGAAGAAATACGCGGATGTCTTCGCCCGCGCCGACCAGCAGTTCGGCGTCCAGGCGCCGATCATCGCCGCCTTCTGGGCGCTGGAGACCGATTTCGGCGCCGTGCAGGGCGACTTCCACACGCTGAGCGCCCTGGTGACGCTGTCGCATGATTGCCGGCGCCCGCAACTGTTTCGGCCTCAGTTGATACCGCTTCTGCAATTGATCGATCGCGGCGTGCTGCCGGCCGATGTCAGGGGCGCCTGGGCCGGCGAGATCGGGCAGACGCAGATCCTGCCCTCAGATTATCTGGCACGCGGCGTCGACGGCGACGGCGACGGCAAGATCGACCTGCGCGGCAGCGTGCCCGATGTGATCATGACCACCGCCAACAAAGTGCTGTCGCGCGGCTGGAAACGCGACCAGCCCTGGATCCAGGAAGTCCGCGTGCCCGAAGACATGCCGTGGGACCAGACCGGTCGCACCAACAAGCTGCCGCTGTCGCAGTGGGCGCAATGGGGCGTCACCTACCCCAGCGGCGCGCCGCTGGTCGACAACGGCCTCAAGGCAGGCTTGGCGCTGCCCATGGGCCGTAAGGGGCCCGCCTTCCTCGCTTATGACAATTTCGACGTCTATCTCGAGTGGAACCAGTCCTTCACCTATGCGCTGACCGCGGCCAACCTCGCCGCCAGGTTGGCGGGAGAAGAACAGTTCGATCCGCGCAATCCCGAGACCGGCCTCAACAACGAGCAGATGAAGGCGCTGCAGACCAAGCTCGAAGCCAGAGGCTACGATGTCGGCACTGTCGACGGCATTTTGGGTACCAACACCCGCGAGGCGATCCGCAAGGAGCAGATGCGGCTAGGCCTGCCGGTGGATGGCTGGCCGACGCCGGAGCTGCTGGGGAAATTGTAGGCAGTAGGCAGTAGGCAGTAGGCAGTAGGCAGTAGGCAGTAGGCAGTAGGCAGTAGAAAATTACTCCGAAGCAGTGCCTGCCACCCTATCCCTATTCCCTATTCCCTATTCCCTATTCCCTATTCCCTATTCCCTATTCCCTATTCCCTATTCCCTATTCCCTATTCCCTAATCCGCCATTGTCTCCAAACTCGCAAACCCCTGCGGCGCGTCGCCCTCGTCGAACGGCGTCGTCACCTCGACGAAGGTGTCGGGGTAAAAGCCGTTGAAGCGGGTCCGCAGCGAGAGCGAATAGGCGCCGATATGGCCGATCTCGATCCAGTCGCCGGTATCGACCGTTTCCGGCAGCCAGAACGGCCGCGACAGGATGTCGACGGAATCGCAGGTCGCCCCGCAGACCTTGAACGGCACGATGTTCTTTTCCTCGCCATTGCGCGAGCGGATCGCCGGATCAGGAATGAAGCGGGCCGGCAGCGTGATCTTTCCGGTCCATGAATCCGACAGCGACGCCCAGATGCCGTCATTGATGTAGAGCCGCTTTCCCTTGCGCAGCAGCACCCGCACGATCAGCGACAGGCAGCGCGCCACGATTACGCGGCCCGGCTCGGCCACCAGCGGCATCTGGTCGAACTGATACTCTTTCAGATCGCCCGAAAGCCGCGACATGATCTGGCCGAGCGACGGCATCTCGATCTGCTTGCGGTTGGGGTCATGGCCGTATTCGGCGGGGAAACCGCCGCCGACGTCGAGCCCGGCAATATCGAAGGTCAGCCGGTTGCGCACCCAATCGGCGGAAGCCAGTGCCCGCTCATAGGTGTCGGGATCCTCGATCTGACTGCCGACATGGAAACACAGGCCAACCTTGTAGCCGGTGCGGTTCAGCCGCTCGGCCAGTTCGACGGCATAGGCCGGCCCGGCGCCGAACTTCTTCGACAACTCGTAAGCGGCATGGCCCTTGGTCTGCACCCGCACGAACACGCTGATCGAGCCCGGATCGATGTCGAGCGCCCGCACCACTCGCGTCAGCTTGGTGATCTCGTCCTCATGATCCAGCGAAATGACGCGGATGGCGTATTTCTCCAGCGCCAGCTTGATATCCGACTGCGCCTTGACCGGATGCATGTAGAGCATCTCGGCATCGGGAGAGACGGCACGCACGGCGGCGAACTCGCCCGGCGACGCGACGTCGAAAGCCTTGACGCCGGCTTCGACCAGCGTCTTCAGCACGATCTGCTCGCCATTGGTCTTGACCGCATAGGCGGTCTTGCCCGGGAACATGCCCATGAACTGCCTGGCATCCGCCATCAGCACCTGCGGGCGGAAGCAATAGACCGGATCGTCCGGGCGAAGCGCCAGTGCCGCCTCGCGGGCATTCTCGAATCGCTGCATCGACGAATCCTTGATCTAGCCTGCGCACAATTAATCCAAGCTAGCGGCTAATGAAAACAATTCTGTGTCTCGTACGGCTGACGCTGGGGCGCTAGGTCTTGGCGGCAGGCGTTTGCCATCAATCACGTTTCGGGTGGCCCTTGTCTCCGAACCGGATATGGCTTCTGCCTGACTGGCATACGTCTGGGAGGGCGACTCACATGGCAATGGCCGCGACATCCGCACCACGCGGACCGATGGTGCTCAAGGATTGGGGGCAACTCCTGCTGCTCGGCGCGATCTGGGGCGGCTCGTTCTTCTTTGCGCGCATCGCGGTGGCGGAACTCCCCCCGCTGGTGCTGGTGCTGTTTCGCGTCGCCATCGCCGCGATTGCGCTGCAGATCTATCTCGGTCTGCGTGGCCCGTCCTTTCGCCTCGCGCTTCCGCATGCCGGCCTGTTCTTCCTGCTGGCGCTCACCAACAATGTCGTGCCCTTCTCGCTGATCTTCGCCGGCCAGACGGAGCTCGGAGCCGGCATCGCCTCGGTGCTCAACGCGACAACGCCGTTCTGGACGTTGATCCTCGCCAACGCGCTGACATCGGACGAAAAGCTGTCCTGGAACAAGCTCGCCGGCATTGCGCTCGGCATCGCCGGCACGGCTGTCATGATCGGCCCCGGCCTGCTTGCCGGGCTCGGCGGCCCGGTCTGGGCCAAATTCGCGCTGATCGGGGCGTCGCTGTCCTATGCCGTCGCGCTGATGGTCGCCCGCCGCTTCACGGGCGTGCCCTCGCCGATCATCGCCACCGGACAGTTGACGGCATCGACCATCATCATGATCCCGATCGTGCTCTTTACCCACGGTCCATCCGGGTTGTTTTCGGCCTCGCCCCCGGTCTGGACGGCGGTGCTGGCGCTGGCGCTTCTGTCCACTGCCTTCGCCTACATCCTCTATTTCAACCTCGTCGCCTCGGCCGGCGTGACCAACGCTTCGCTGGTCACGCTTGTCGTACCGGCCAGCGCGATGCTGCTCGGCTTCCTGTTCCTTGGCGAGCGGCTGGAGCTGTTCGAAATCGGCGGCGTGGTGCTGATCGCGCTCGGCCTCGTCACCATTGACGGGCGGCTGTTCGGCCGACGTTAGAGCGCCGCGCGTCCACTGGACGCGCAAAGGATGCTCTAACCACCCAATTGCCCCCCGCATCGCGAAAGTTGAATTCGGCTTCCGCAGCGGTAGCGCTGCCATGACACGGCAGCGACACGAGTCGGCCACATTTTATTCACAGGCCTGAAGCTGGTTTTTGCTTAGGAGTTTCAAAGCCTAACGGCAAAAGACATGTCGCGGATTTCACAATCACGTCGCAATGCAGCACATTTTCCGCTTGCCTGTGGCACAAATGAACCTAGACTCCGTGACATAGCTCTTTAAGAGGAGGCTATGTCATGGGACTTACGAGGCCTATCAACGCATTGATGATCTGTGCTGCGTTCGCCTTTATCGGAGCCCTTATTATGGGCTTCCTTCCCTGACCGCCAAAGCGGGGAAGACCAGCACCCAAATAGTCCAACCAATTCAAAAGGCCGGGTTTTTCCCGGCCTTTTGTCGTTCAACCCACTCTCATGCCGCAGCTGATCCGGCGGCCGCCGCCTCGTGCGAGCGGATGCCGATCATATGACAGATGGCAAAGACCAGATCGGCGCGGTTCATGGTGTAGAAGTGGAAATCGCCGACACCGCGCTCGACCAGGTCCATCACCTGTTCGGCCGCCACCGCCGACGCCACCAGCGCATGCGTCTGCGGGTCCCGGTCGAGGCCTTCGAAACGCTCCGCCAGCCAGCCGGGCACATGCGCGCCCGCCCTCGCGGAAAAGTTCGCGACCTGCTTGAAACTGTGAACCGGCTGGATACCCGGCACGATCGGGATGTAGATGCCGGCGCGGCGGACGCGCTCGACATAGCGCTCGTAGAGATCGTTGTCGAAAAAGAACTGCGTGATGGCACGCGTCGCGCCATTGTCGACCTTGCGCTTCAGCATCTCGATGTCGGTGGCGAAATCGGGGCTTTGCGGATGTTTTTCCGGATAGGCCGCGACGGAGATGTCGAAATCAGCAATCGCTTTGAGCCCGGCGACCAGCTCCGCGCCGTTCTCGTATCCACCGGGATGCGGCCGATACGGTCCGCCGACGCCGGAAGCCGGATCGCCGCGCAGCGCCACGAACCGGTTGATGCCGATCGATTTGTAATCCTGGATGACCGCGTCGACCTCGTCGCGCGTTGCCCCGACACAGGTCAGATGCGCCGCTGCAGGAATACCGGTTTCCGTCAGGATGCGCTTTACAGTGCGCGCGGTGCGCTCTCGCGTCGAGCCGCCGGCGCCGTAGGTCACCGAGACGAATTTCGGCTTCAGCGGCTCCAGCCTTGTCACCGTCTCCCACAGCCTCGCTTCCATCTCGTCGGTCTTCGGCGGGAAGAATTCGAAGGAAACCCTGACCTTGTCGCCAATGTCGGGGCGGCGGGAAAAGCGGAACTGGTTCATCAGGCGGTTTCCCTTATCTGCCTTGTGTCGTTGGAAGGATCGGCGATCAAGAGGCGCCGGTCGCGGCCAAGCCAGAGTTTTACGGTGAGCCTGGCCTCGTTGCCGCCGCGCGGCTCGAATTCCTGACTGTCTTCAAGATCGAGGCCGGCTTCCGAAAACCAGTCGGCGATCTGCCGGTCGGAAAAGCCGAGCCGCATATGCGCGTGCTCCTCACGCAGGAATTCCAGCGCATGCGGCGCGAAATCGACGATGACCAGGCGTCCGGCCGGACGCAAAAGCCGCGCCGCCTCGTGGATGGCACGGGCGGGATCGTCGAGGTAGTGCAGCACCTGATGGATGGTGACGAGATCGAAGGCATCGCGCTCGACCGGCGGCGCGAAGATGTCGCCCTGCCGAACCTGCGCATTCGAAACGCCGGCCTTGTCCAGATTGGCGCGCGCCACGGTCAGCATCTCGCGCGACATGTCGATGCCGACACCACGCCGATAAAGCGGCGAGAAGATTTCAAGCAGCCGCCCGGTGCCGGTGCCGAGATCGAGCATCGACTGGAACGGCCGCTTGCCGACCAGTTTCAGCATTGCGGCTTCGACGGCGCGGTCCGGCACATGCAGCGATCGGATATGGTCCCAGCTTGCCGCATTCACGGAAAAATACGCGACCGCCCGGTCCTGCCGCTTGCGCTTGACCGAGGCCAGGCGCTCAAGATCGCGTTCGACCTGCGGATCGGCGCCGCGAATGCCGGAAACCAGCCCCATGACGAAGTCACGCGCGGAATCCGCATCCGACAGGCGGAAGAAGGCCCACGACCCTTCCTGATAGCGGCCGATCAGTCCGGCCTCCAGAAGCAGCTTCAGGTGCCGCGAAACGCGCGGCTGCGACTGGCCGAGAATTTCGGTAAGATCGGAAACGGTGAGGTCACCGCGCGACAGAAGTGCCAGTATGCGCAATCGGCTGGATTCGGCCGCCGCCTTTAACGTATCCACCATAGTGTCGAGCGAGACATGCATCAGCGTATTCTCTTTGAAAAGATATAAACATATGTTTATGTCGATTTTCGAGACCTTGCAAGCGCAATGTCGCTTGCGGACAAGAAAATGCCGTTTGTGTGGCGCTTTAAGAGACGTGGACCATGACTGAAACGCGTGAGATGTTCGAGGCGCGCGAAGGCGAGCAGAGGCTGGAGAACGATCCGGCCTTGATGCCGCCTGATGGCGGGATCGTCTTCATCGGCCGCATTGCCTCGCCATGGACGACGCGCGAAACCTGCCCGAAGAACATGCGCGCCGCGCGCGAGACCGGGCAGAAGGCGGTGCTGACCATCGACGCAGCCTACCGAAGTGGCCTGCAGGGGCTGGAGCGCGCCAGCCACGTCATTATCCTGTCCTGGCTGCATCATGCGCCGCGAGACCTGATTGTGCAGAAACCGCGCCATGCCGCTGAAGCGAAAGGCGTATTTTCGCTGCGCTCCCCTGCCCGCCCCAACCCCATCGGGCTGCATGTGGTCCGGCTCGTCGCGCTCGACCAACGCACCGGCCGCATCGATCTCGACGCCATTGACGTGCTCGACGGCACGCCGGTCATCGACATCAAACCTTATTTCGCCTCGACCGACGCTATTGCCGAGGCGACCATCGAAGGGCGCGACGAGCCCGATCGGACCCGGCGATGACAGCGCCGACCGGCCGCCGCCGCGCCATCGCCAAGGCGCTGACCGCTCTTCTGCCGCTGGCGCCCTATGCCGACATGGAGAAGATCCGCGGCGACGCCGGCGCGGTCCACATGAAGACCTTGCCGCCGGGCATCGCCGTATGGTTGGCGACGATTGCCCATATCCGCCACATGCACACCGATTACGAAAAACTGCTGAGCGAAGGCTATGACCGCGACTCGGCGCGTTTCTTTGTCATCGAGCAGACCAACATCGTGCTCACCCGCTGGCGCGCAACCCGCCTGCTCGACGCCGACGACGAGGAGGAATGACCACGGCTACTTCCGCTTCAGCACGGCGACCGCATTGTAGGGCTGGCCATCGGCGTGGCCGACCCAAATCCAGGACAGATTGCCCTTGTAAAACCTTACGGTGATGTTGCCGCCGTCGATGCACTTGTCCTGACCGTAGGTGATGCTCTCGTGGTATTCCGCTGAAATGTCGTCCCTGGACGTCTGTGACAGCGATCCGCCGCAGCCGAGTGACGGATAGTCGATCGACGCGCTGCCATCGTTGATGGTCATGGCAATCGCCCAGTCGGCGCCGGCATCGCCAGCCGGGCTCTGGTGGCCATTGCCTACCCAGGTGCCGCTCAGCGACGGCACGTTCACCGCGCAAGGCACATTCTGGAAGGTCGCCGTCAATTCGCCGCCGGTTTTCTCGCAGCGATAGGTCTGGCCGCTCTGGCACAATTCCTCGCCTTCGCGCGCGCACTGGGCGCGGGCGTCGCCCGCAGCGGCGAACATCATCATTGCCGCTGTGACGGCCCCAAACCTACCCATTTTCCCCTCCCGTTCAGACCCGGAACGATAGGGCAATCGCGATCGAATGTATCGGCCAGATCGTCATGGAGGCCGAACAACGCCGGGCGGGTGGCTCTATGCCTTCTGCCCAGCGCCGCTAGCCTCTCGCCTGCGTGACAGGAGGCCCCGATGAGCCGGACAATGGCAACACAGGACGAGAAGCAACTGCCCGTGGTTGGCGACCGCCATGTCGACCCGCACTCCTATCCCGAGGGCGTCGCCTTCCTCGATGGCCAATACCTGCCGATGTCGCAGGCCAAGATCTCGGTGCTGGACTGGGGTTTTCTGCATTCCGACGCCACCTACGACACCGTGCATGTCTGGAATGGCCGCTTCTTCCGCCTCGATTTGCATCTCGAGCGCTTCTTCGGCGGGCTGGAAAAGCTGCGCATGACCATTCCCTTCGATCGCGACAGCGTGACAGAAATCCTGCACAATTGCGTGGCGCTGTCCGGTCATCACGCCGCCTATGTCGAAATGCTGTGCACACGCGGCGCCTCGCCGACTTTCAGCCGCGACCCGCGCCAGGCGGTCAACCGCTTCATGGCGTTCGCCGTGCCGTTCGGCTCGGTCGCCAATGCCGAGCAGTTGCAGCGCGGCCTGCGTGTCGCCATCAGCGACAAGATGCGCATTCCGCCGGCCTCGATCGACCCGGCGATCAAGAACTACCACTGGCTCGATCTGGTGCGCGGCCTCTACGATGCCTATGATCGCGGCGCCGAGACCGCGTTGATCCTCGACTTCAACGGCAATGTCGCCGAGGGTCCGGGCTTCAACGTCTTCTGCGTCAGGGACGGCAAGCTGTCGACGCCTTCCATTGGCGTGCTGCCGGGCATAACCCGCCGCACCGTCTTCGATCTCTGCGCCGAACAAGGTCTTGCCGCCACCGCGGCCGATGTCAGCGTCACTGCATTGCGCGAGGCCGACGAGGTCTTCATCACCTCGACCGCGGGCGGCATCATGCCGGTGACCGAGATCGACGGCGCGGCGATCGCCAACGGCAAGGTCGGACCGATCACCAGCCGGCTGATGGCGCTCTATTGGGAGAAGCACGAGGATCCGGCGTGGTCGTCTCAGGTGAATTATCCCTGATAATTCAGGCGTCTTTTTCGAAAGATTCCGGTCGCCTCTGGAAAATCAGAGGACGGACCGTATATGCCCGAAAGCGGAGAAGCCTCCGCTTTCACGCAAAATCACGCCCGCAGGGGCAAGGACTCCAAGATCATGACATCAAAGGTTTGGTTCATCACCGGATCGTCGAAGGGCTTTGGTCGCGTCTGGGCCGAGGCTGCACTCGCGCGCGGCGACAGCGTCGCGGCCACCGCCCGCGATGCCGGCACGCTCGCCGATCTCGTCGAGAAATACGGCGACAGGATTGCCGCGATAAAGCTCGACGTCACCGACAAGAAAGCCGTCGATGCCGCAGTCGCCGAGGCGCACAAGCGTTTTGGCCGGCTCGACGTCGTCGTCAACAATGCCGGCTACGGCCATTTCGGCGCCATCGAGGAGGTCAGCGAACAGGAAGCTCGCGACCAGATCGAAACCAATGTCTTCGGCGCGCTGTGGGTCACTCAGGCCGCACTGCCGATCATGCGGGCGCAGCGTTCCGGCCACATCATCCAGATTTCGTCGATCGGCGGCGTCAATGCCTTTGCCTCGCTCGGCCTCTACCACGCCTCGAAATGGGCGCTGGAGGCCTTCAGCCAGTCGCTGAGCATCGAGGTCGCGGAATTCGGCATCCATGTGACGCTGGTCGAACCGGGCGGCTTCTCCACCGACTGGGCCGGCCCGTCGGCCAAGATCTCTCAGCCGATCGAGGCCTATGCGCCCGCCCGTGCGAAGATGGCAGAGCGCCGCGCCAATTCCGTTGCCGGCGATCCAGAGGCCACCGGGCCGGCGATGCTGGCCATTGTCGACGCCGCCGAGCCACCGCTCAGGGTGTTCTTCGGCGACGGCGGCCTGCCGATGATACGCCAGGAATACGCCAACCGACTCGCCACATGGGACAAGTGGGACCACGTTTCCGTTATGGCGCAAGGCGCCAAGAAGAACCGCAAAGCTAACGCCTAGTGAGCTTGGCTACGCCGCCACGGCGGCGTAGCTCCTGCCCTCTGGTTGCCGCACAGCTATGCCGAATAGATCCACTGCTCCGGCACGCGCACCGAGATTTCTTCGCGGACCCTGACCGTTCCGGGCTTCTCGACCCAGGCGACGACGCCGCGCAGCCGTTTCGCGACTTTTGGGAACAACAGCGCGCCGGCTTCGACGTCGGCCATTCCGGCGTTTTCGGCGAGCGACCGGCCGGCGATGCGGCAAGGTCCGTTCTGTGCGTCAATCTTGATGGTGACGCCGCCCTTGAAGAACAGCAGCGTGCCGGCCGGCAGCATCGAGAGGTTCGGCACCCCTTCGATCACAAGATTGGCGCCGATCCACTCCGGCCTGATCTCGGCCAGGCCCATGCGTTGGGCAACAACCGCCAGTTCGTCCGCTGCCACTATGGACAATTGCCGTTCGTTGCGCATTTCGGTGCCGCGCGGATACCAGGGCTCGCGCCCGCCCGCGCGGCGTGTCGGTCCGGCATGAAAATCGCCTGCTATGCCATCGAAATCCAGCAGCAATTCGTCCACCGGGCGCGTCTGAAAATGATCCGCCGGCGCCACGTAAAGCGCTGCCGCCTTGGCGGCAAGCTTTCGCGCGGGGATGATTTCGATCGGCTTTTCAGCCTCGGGGAAGAGATCCAGCATGGCGTTCTTTTCTCTCGTCATCCAGCGAATTAGCCGGGCGGACTTCGCGGCGTCCAGTCGAAAGTGCTGATCGTCCGATCAACGTCACCGATGGGATGGCGATCGCCAGGCGAGTGCCGTTCGCACCAGCCTAACGCAACAAGGCGTATTGAGCGCCAAAGTGTATTCCGAGCACAGGAACGGAGCGTACTTTTGGGTACGTGAGTTCAGCCCTACCGCGACGCGGGGAAGCGTAGCCATTCGCCGGGCGGCCTCACCTGAATATCGACATAGCTAGAGCATCCGCAGCAGCGCACCGCCTATCGAATACCCCGCGCCAAAGGCGCAGATCAGGCCGAAATCGCCAGGCTTCATGTCGGCGTGGTTTTCCGACAGCGCGACGATGGCGCCGGCGCCCGCCGTGTTGCCCAGCCGCTCCAGCACCATCGGCGCGCGGTCGTGGTCGACCTCGTGGCCGAACGACAGTTTCAGGATCATCGCATTCATGCGTGCATTGGCCTGATGCAGCCAGAAGCGCCTGATCGCCTGCGGCGTCAGCCCGTGCTCGGCCAGGAATTCGACGATGAATTTCTGCCCGGCAACGGTGACTTCCTTGAACACCTTGTTGCCGACCTGCTTGATCAGATTGCCTTCCAGATTGATCATGTAAGGATCGTCCTGGGCGGTGCGGGTGTGATAGCCCAGATTGGTGCGGATGTTGTTCGACATCTGCGTCCAGACGCGCGTGTCGAGCACTTCGAAGCGCCCCGGCCGCTTGTCGCCCTTGGCCAGCCCTTCGACCACCATCGACACCGAAGCGTCGCCGAAGATGAAATGCGTCTGCCGGTCGCGAAAATTGAGATGGCCGGTGATGATCTCGGGCGTCGTCACCAGGATGCGCTTGTGCGCGCCCGACCGCACCAAATTGACGGCTATGTGCAAGGCGGCCGCGGCCGAGGAACAGCCAAGCCCCATGTCGAAGCCGGCGCCCTTCGTCCCCAACGCCTCCTGCATTTCGATGGCGATCGCCGGATAGGGCCGCTGGTGATGCGAGGCCGAGCAGATCACCAGGTCGATATCCGACGGCTGCAGCCCGGCGTGGTCGAGGGCCTTCTTCGCCGAGGCTATTCCGAACTCCGCCTCCAGCGACAGCGCATCGTCGGGCCGTGCGGGAATGCGCGGCGCCATCCGGGTCGGATCGAGAATGCCTTCGCGTTCGATCACATGACGGCTGCGCACGCCCGAGGCGTGGACGATGAAGTCGCTGTCTGATTTCGGCAGCGGCGGCTCGCCGGTATCCTGGCGACGCGCGTTCTCCATGTCGACCCAGGCATTGAAGCTGGCGACCAATTCTTCATTGGTGATTGTGGGTTCGGGGATCTCAACGCCGATGCCGCTGATGATGACGCGATGCATGTCCAGTCCGTCCCATCCGCAGGCGCTGCGGCTTCATGTGGGCGCCGGAACGCTCCGGCGCAACAGTTTTCTCACCGAGGCGGTTTACGCCGGCTTAAACCAAAGATCTGGGCCGACTGAAGCCGATCCCTCGACATGGCCACAGCCAAAGCCAAGCGGCCCTAAGGCGCCGCGCGACATGGATAATCAAGCTCGTTTCGCGACAATGAAAATGCGCGGAAAGCGCAAGAGCACCTTGCCATCAGCCGTCTTCTGATAGGCCTTGGCGATCTTGGCCGTGTAACATTCGAGGAACATCGCCCTCTCCTCGGCGTCCAGCGGATCGAGGAACGGCTTCAGGCCCGTCGATTTCACCCATTCGACGATCGCCTGCGCGTCGGCAAGCGGATGGTTGTAGATGGTGTGCCAGATATCCAGCCGATCGCTGAGCGGCGACAGCAGGTCATAGTAGAACGACACCGGCGGCAACGGCCCGCGTGCCGCGCCCTTGAGCTTTTCGGCAAATGGCATTTCGGCGGCGGTCTCCCGCATCAGGCGGTGGGAGTCCTCGCCCAGATTGTCGGGCATCTGCACGGCAAGCGCACCGCCTGGGGCGAGGAAGCCCATCAGCCGCTGGAACACCGCCGGATGGGTAGGCAGCCATTGGAACACAGCATTGGCGAAAATCACGTCGACCGGCTCCGCCGGCTGCCATTCGGAGGCATCGGCGAGATCAAAGGTGACCTCGGGCAGGCGCGCCCGCGCCTTCTCGACCATGTCGGGCGAAGTGTCCAAGCCGCACACCTCAGCATCCGGCCAGCGCTCGACAAGCAGCTCGGTCGAATTGCCCGGCCCGCAGCCGATGTCGACGACCCGGCGCGGGAAGTCCACCGGCACCTGCGCGACCAAATCCCGCGCGGGCCGCGTGCGCTCGTCTTCGAATTTCAGATATTGGGCGGCGGACCAATCAGCCATTTGAGCTCCTCATGCTGGTTGAGATCGCCGCCCTAAAATCCCTTACCGCGTCAGCCTCTTGTAGGTCATGCGGTGCGGGTTGACGGCATCCGGCCCGAGGCGGCGGATCTTGTCCTGCTCGTAATCCTCGAAATTGCCTTCGAACCATTCGACATGGCTGTCGCCCTCGAAGGCGAGGATGTGCGTCGCCAGGCGATCGAGGAACATACGATCGTGCGAGATGATGACGGCGCAGCCGCCGAAGTTTTCCAGCGCGTCTTCGAGTGCGGCCAGCGTTTCCGTATCGAGATCGTTGGTCGGTTCGTCGAGCAGCAGCACATTGCCGCCGGTCTTCAACATCTTGGCCAGATGCACGCGGTTGCGCTGGCCGCCGGACAGATTGCCGACCTTCTGCTGCTGGTCGCCGCCACGGAAGTTGAACGACGCGCAATAGGCGCGCGTGTTGGCCTCGAACTTGCCGAGCTTGACCACTTCGGCGCCGCCGGAAATCTCTTCCCACACCGTCTTCGATGGATCGAGCGCATCGCGGCTCTGGTCGACATAGCCGAGCTTCACCGTCTCGCCGACGCGCACAGAACCCGCATCCGGCTTTTCCTGACCGGTGATCATGCGAAACAGCGTCGTCTTGCCGGCGCCGTTCGGGCCGATGACGCCGACGATGCCGCCGGGCGGCAGCTTGAATTCCAGCCCGTCGATGAGCAGCGTGTCGCCAAAGCCCTTCGACAGGCCTTCCGCCTCGATCACCACATTGCCGAGGCGCTCGCCATGCGGAATGACGATCTGCGTATCGCTCGGACGCCGCTTGTCGGCTGCATCCAAAAGATCCTGGAACGCCTGGATACGCGCCTTGGACTTGGTCTGGCGAGCCTTCGGGCTCGACTGGATCCATTCGCGCTCGCGGCCGATGGCGCGCTGGCGGGCATCGTCCTCGCGGCCTTCCTGCTTGAGGCGCTTGGCCTTGGCTTCGAGGTATTTGGTGTAGTTGCCCTCATAAGGAATGCCGCGGCCGCGATCGAGTTCGAGGATCCAGCCGGTGACATTGTCGAGGAAGTAGCGGTCGTGGGTGATGATCATCACGGCGCCCGGATAGGCACGCAGATGCTTTTCCAGCCACGCCGTGGTCTCGGCATCGAGATGGTTGGTCGGTTCGTCGAGCAGCAGAAGGTCGGGCTGGCGCAGCAGAAGCTGGCAAAGTGCGACGCGGCGGCGTTCGCCGCCCGAAAGCTTGGTGACTTCCGAATCCTTGGGCGGGCAGCCCAGCGCTTCCATCGCCATCTCGACCTGCTGTTCGAGATCCCAAAGGTTGAGCCGGTCCATTTCGTCCTGGAGCTTGGCCGACTCGTCGGCCGTCTCGTCGGAGTAGTTCATCATCAATTCGTTATAGCGTTCGATGACGGCGGTCTTGGCAGCGACGCCTTCCATGATATTTTCGAACACGGTCTTGTCCGGATCGAGCGCCGGCTCCTGCGCCAGGTAGCCGACAGTGGCGCCTTCGGCCAGCCAGGCTTCGCCGTTCCACTCCTTGTCGAGCCCGGCCATGATCTTGAGGATCGTCGACTTGCCCGAACCGTTGGGGCCGAGGATGCCGATCTTGGCGTCGGGATAAAAGGAGAGATGGACATTCTCGAGCACCTTCTTGGTGCCATAGGCCTTGTTGAGGCCGGCCATGTGATAGATGAACTGGCGTGCCACGCGCGCTTTCCCTGAAAAAACTGACTGGCCCAGTAAACTGACTGGACCTGTCGAATTGAGTGGAGGTTGGCCGCTATGTAGGCGATGCGGCGGCGAACGGCAATCGCTTTTGCCATATCTGCCCGGTCACACGCGGAAGTGTCCGCCAATCGCCGAAGTTTTCCACCAGCACGAAGCGTGCTGAAATCTCCGGTTAACTCTTCGGCGTCAAAACAGGATTGGAGTGGAATCGCTCGCTATCCGCGATTTCGAGAAAGAGATCGGGTCGACGGCATTGCTGAACAGTTTCCTGCTCCTTGCCGAAGCGGTCGTCTACTTCAGCGTCATGGTGACGCTTTTCCGCTTCCGGAGGCGCATCGGCCTCGGCGTATTCATCTGCGCGCTCGGTGTCATGCACTTCCTCGAGACCTATCTCGCCAGCGTCTTTTACGTCGCTCTGCCGTTCGGAATGGTCTCGCCTGGCTCGGCGGTGCTGTTTTCCGGCAAGCTGGTCATGCTTTTGCTGCTCTATATGAAGGAGGACGCTGCAACCGTGCGTCAGCCGATCTACGGCCTGCTGCTCGGCAATGCGCTGATGATCGGGCTGGTGCTGCTGCTGCGCCTGCACGTCATCGCGGCACTTCCCGACGGCAGGCTTCCAGACATCGGCTTCATCGACCAGATGGGCTGGCTGATGGTGTGGGGCACGACGCTGCTGTTCGTCGATGCCATCCTGATCATCCTGCTGTACGAAAAGCTTGGTCGGTATCTTCGCAAGGCGCCGTTCGCGCGCATCCTGATTTCCGTCGCTTGCGTGCTGACCTTCGACCAGGCCGGTTTTTTCACCGCCCTGCATTTCGTTGCCGGCGCGCCGATGGCCGTCTTTTTCGGCGGCTGGTTCGCCAAGATGGCGGCGGCGGTGACCTTCAGCACCATGCTCGTTGCCTATCTCAAATGGTTCGAGGAGCGCCAGGTCACTGCGCCGCGCGGACTGACCGATATCTTCGATACGCTGACCTATCGCGAACGCTACGAAGCGCTGGTCGAACATGTCGGCCGCGACGGGCTGACAGGCCTGCTGCATCGCGGGCGCTTCGACGCCGACGGTGAAGCCGCCGTCCAGGTCAGCCTGCGTACCGCCAGGCCGCTCAGCCTGCTGATCATCGATGTCGACCATTTCAAATCGATCAACGACCGTTTCGGCCATGCCGAAGGCGACAAGGTGCTGAAGGCGGTCGCTGCCCTGCTTGGCGAGACGGCAAGCGCCGAAGACCAGGTGTTCCGCATCGGCGGCGAGGAATTCGCCATCCTCAGTTCTCGTCCGCACCCGGTCGCCAGGCTGTTCGGCGAAAGCATTCGCCATGCGATCAAGGGCTCGGCCACCACCAGCCGCTTCGAGCTCACCGTCAGCGCCGGCGTTTCCAGCGTCGGCGAAACCACACGCTGCCTTGCCGACCTGTTCGCGCTTGCCGACCAGCGTCTCTACAAGGCGAAGTCGACCGGCCGCGATCGCGTCGTCGGCGAGCCGGGCGGCCACGAAGCCGACACGGCCGCTGCGTGGACCAAATCCGCACGGATCTAGTTCGTTACGACTTCCTCTGCCGTCGAAAGCCCGTCACGGTTGAAACCGCCATCAGCGCGATCGCCAGCCATTTCAGCGCCGTGATAATCGGCCCGGCCTCAATATCGTAGGCAATGAACAGCAGGATGCCCGGCACCAGCAGGCCGCATAGGATCAGCATGATGCGGTTGATCTGCCACGAGACTTTCGACGCCAACGCCTCGTCGCCAGGCGCGGAAACAAATGCTGCTCGCATCGTCTTGCCGCCGACCAGCATGGCCGAAAGACGCATCGAGATCGGCAGGCCGAGCCCGATGATCAAGAAAGCGCAAGCGGCCAGCAGCGAGGAGAATTTCAACGCGCTGGTGTCCGCCGGCACCGGAAACAGCAACGTCGCCAGCGGCAGGAAGGCGCCGAAAATGCCGATCGCCGCGATAATGATGAAGATCACCGCATTGACGATCGTGAACAGCTGGTACGTGCCGACGCCGATCGGTTCGGAGAGCGTTCGCATGCGTGCCCATTCGGCGTCGGTATACGAAAAGCCCGGCCATTCCATGCGGGCATCGTTTATCGAGACCATGCCCTTGGCCCAGAAAGCCAGCCGCGCCAGCGCGCTGCTCGTCATGCCATCCATTGCCGTCCCCGCCAGAATGATGCGCTCGCAGCATAGCACCAGGGCACGGCAGGGCGACAGTCCGGTACCTCTGTTGAGAGTTACTGGAAGCCGATCGCGTCGACATTGCCTGTCGGGCAACCGGCCTTGTTGGTCGGCACCGAAGCCAGCAGCAGATCCTTGAGCGAGCTGTTCGGGCCGATCGGACCGGCGAGACCGAGCGTCAGTTCGCCGATCAGCCGCCTGCCGCTCGACGGATCGATGACGCAGGACACGCGCACCCGGTCGCCTGCCCCCGCGCCGAAGGCGCTGTCGAAAGCGCCGCGGATCTGGTCCGCCGTCAGCTTTCCACCGATGTTCTTGGCAAAGAGATCGCGCACCGGCGAGCTGTTCACCGCACGCATTAAATTGAGCGCGTCGGAGAAATAGTCCTGCTGGCTCTTGCCGTAGCAGGTGCCGTGCTTGATCCATTCATGCCGCTCGAGGTGGGAGGCCGTTCCAGGCATCACCTGATCGAGCTCCGTGCGGGTGTTGGCGTCCAGATTGACCGGCGGCAGGTCTTTCCAGTGGGCCGGATTGTCGTTGGCCTTGTCGCTAGCCGTTGCCTGGCAATAGAAATTGCCGTTCGGCTGCGGCCACAGCCCGTGCAAGGTGAAATGCGTGGCGTCGAAATCACCGGCACTTTGCGCCCTGCATTCGGTCTTGTTCGACTTTGTCTCGCAAAACGCCGGCTGCCAGCTCAGCGCGAAGACATATTCGGGTTTTCCCGACGCCCGCGGCTTGCCTTGCCCGTCAGGTGCGGCCGGCACGGTCGCCACGCTGCTGCCGGAAACGTGGCCGCAGCTGACCTTCACCCAGCGGCGCTCCGGATCGGCGCCCGGCACCAGGATGAGATAATGCGTCGGCGTGTCCTTGTTGCCGGCAAGCAGCTGATAGGTCTGCCCGGCATCGGTCGAGACATTGCCGGGGTTCTTGCCGTTCTTGATCGCTTGCGTCGCCGGACAGGCAGCGTCGGCCACAAAGGAGCCGCTCATCTTGACGTCGGCACGCGCGGCGCCGGCCAGCGACGCGGCCAGCATGGCCAATCCGAAAACGACAGCAAAGCGCATGGAAAATCCCCGGCTGGACAAGTGGGCGACAGACTGAAGCTGTCTCCATGTCAGAATTGCGATATTTTGCTGGCCAAACGCAAGAAACATCATCTGCGAAATGCAGGTTTGGCGGATTGACGCAAAACCAGCGCCGGCGCAGGTTTGGCGGATTGACGCAAAACCAGCGCCGGCGCAAGACAAAGCTAGCGCCACGGTGGCGGCCAGAGCCTGGAGACCGAGTGGCATGTCATTCAGCCAACAGCGCGTGGTTCGCTCCCCAACCGGTGCCGAGCTCAATCTTTTCGTCAGGCAGGCCGATGGCCGGGCACGCGCTGTCGTCCAGATCAATCATGGACTGGCCGAGCACGCAGCGCGCTATGCCCGCTTTGCCGATTTTCTTGGCTCCCGCGGCTTCCATGTCTATGTCCACGATCATCGCGGCCATGGCGCGACCAAGGCCCCCGACGCGCCGCTGGGCAGGTTCGCCGACAAGGACGGCCCGGCCAAGGTGATCGCCGACGTCGGCGCCATCCATGATCTTATCGCCAGCGAACAGCCAAACAGACCGGTCATCCTGTTTGGTCATTCGATGGGCGCATCCGTGGCGTTGAATTTCCTTTTAAGTCATTCGCCACGCGTCCATGCCGCCGCTATCTGGAACGGCAATTTCTCCCAAGGCCTGCTCGGGCAGGTTGCGCTGGGCATTCTTGCCTGGGAACGGATGCGGCTCGGCTCCGACGTGCCGTCGCGCCTGCTGCCGAAGCTCACCTTCCAGGCCTGGGGCAAAGCGGTGCCCAATCACCGCACATTGTTCGACTGGCTGTCGCGCGACGAAGCGGAAGTGACGAAATACATTGCCGATCCCTTGTGCGGCTGGGACGCTTCGGTGTCGATGTGGCGAGACGTCGTCGGCAGTGCGCTGAACGGCGGCAAGGATGCCGGCTTTGCCAACATCCGGCGCGACCTGCCCATCAGCATCGTCGGCGGCGAAAGGGATCCGGCTTCCGACTATGGCAAAGGGATCACGCATCTTGCCAGCCGCATGCGCGCGATGGGCTTTTCGAATCTGGTTTCAAAGGTTTACGCCGACACCCGCCATGAAAGCCTGAACGAGGTGAATCGCGACATCATCATGGATGACTTCGCCATTTGGGCCGACGAAGTCCTCAAAGCGTGACGGATTGGCCCATTGCAAGAGCCGTGACAGCCGTTGCAGGGCTTGATAGAGGCTCTGCTTTCGCAGCAATCACGGTGATTGCGGCAACCACGGTGATCTATGGCTGAGCCCCCGCTGAAAGGCGTCCGCGTCGTCGAACTCGCCCGCATCCTTGCCGGGCCATGGGCCGGGCAGTTGCTTGCCGATCTCGGCGCCGACGTCATCAAGGTCGAAAGCCCCGATGGCGGCGACGACACCCGCAAATGGGGCCCGCCCTTCGTCATGGGCAAGGACGGCGAGAACCTGTCGGCTGCCTATTATCATTCCTGCAATCGCGGCAAGCGCTCCATCGCCATCGATTTCTCGACGCCGGAAGGCGCCGAGACCGTGCGCCGGCTGGTCGCCACCTCGGACGTGCTGATCGAGAACTTCAAGCTCGGCGGCCTGAAGAAATACGGCCTCGACTATGACAGCCTGCGCAAGATCAACCCGCGCCTCGTCTATTGCTCGATCACCGGCTTCGGCCAGGACGGACCCTATGCGCCGCGCGCCGGCTACGACTTCATCATCCAGGCCATGGCCGGCATGATGTCGATCACCGGCGAGGTTGGCCGCGAGCCGCAAAAGGCCGGCGTCGCCATCTCCGACATCTTCACCGGCCTTTATTCGGTCATCGCCATCCAGGCAGCACTGCGCCATGCCGAGCAGACCGGCGAAGGCCAGCACGTCGACATGGCGCTTTTCGACACCCAGATCTCGGCGCTCGGCAACCAGAATTTGAACTATCTCGTCTCCGGCCAATCGCCGGTGCAGATGGGCAATGCGCATATGAACATCGCCCCTTACGAGGTGGTGCCGGTCAGGGACGGGCACATCATCCTGGCGGTCGGCAATGACGGCCAGTTCGCCAAATTCTGCGCCGCTGTCGGACTGGACGACCTGCCTGCCAATCCCGACTTCGCCACCAATCCTGCCCGGGTCGCCAACCGGGTCAAGCTGCGCGAGCGCATGATCGAGGCGCTGAAGATTTTTGACCGCGATCCGCTGCTGGCCAAGTTGGAAGCGGCCGGCGTGCCGGCGAGCCCGATCAACACGATCGGCCAGATGTTCGCCGACCCGCAGACCATCGCGCGCGGCATGCGGCTCGATCTCGACGACGGCCATGGCAATCTTCTGCCTTCGGTGCGTGCGCCGATGGTGATGTCCGGCACGCCGCTGGTCTATGAGCGCCCCTCGCCGCGCCTGGGCGAGCACACGCAAGAAATCCTTGCCGAACTGGAGAAGTCTGGACAATGAAGACCGGCGGACAACTCATCGTAGACGCGCTTGAAGCCAACGGCACCGACCGCATCTATTGCGTGCCCGGTGAATCCTATCTGGCGGTGCTCGACGCGCTGCACGACTCTGCGATCCGCACCATCGTCTGCCGCCAGGAAGGCGGTGCCGCGATGATGGCCGATTGCCACGGCCGCCTGACCGGCAAGCCCGGCATCTGCTTCGTCACCCGCGGCCCCGGCGCCACCAACGCCTCGGCCGGCATCCACATCGCCATGCAGGATTCGATACCCGTCATCCTGTTCATCGGCCAGGTCGCCAGCCACGCCAAGGAGCGCGAAGCGTTCCAGGAGGTGGACTACAAGAGGTTTTTTGGCGACATCGCCAAATGGGTGGTCGAGATCGACGACGCCTCGCGCATCCCCGAATTCGTCACCCGCGCCTTCGCGGTGGCGACATCGGGCCGTCCCGGCCCGGTGGTGATCTCGCTGCCCGAAGACATGCTGACGAGTGTCGTCGAAGCGCCCATCGCCTTGCCGCACACGCCGGTTGAGACACGGCCGGGCGAAGCGGAGCTCGATGCGCTGGAAAAGCTGCTGGCTAAGGCCAAGCGGCCGTTCGTCATCCTCGGCGGCACGCGCTGGGACGCCGAGGCGGTTGCACAAATGCGCACGATCGCCGAGGCCTGGTCGCTGCCGGTCGGCTGCTCCTTCCGCCGCCAGATGCTGTTCGATCATCTGCATCCGAACTATGCCGGCGATGTCGGCATCGGCATCAACCCGAAGCTGGCCACAGCGATCAAGCAGGCCGATCTCGTGCTGCTGATCGGCGGCCGCATGGGCGAAATGCCCTCGTCCGACTACACGCTGCTGAAAAGCCCCTATCCCGACCAGACGCTGGTGCATGTCCATGCCGACGCCGGCGAACTCGGCCGCGTCTACCGGCCGACACTGGCGATCAACGCCTCGCCTTCTGCCTTCATCGACGCTTTCGCCAGGCGCAAACCGGCCTCGGAGCCGACTTGGGCAGCCGAGACGCCAAAGCTGCATGCCGCCTATCTGGACTGGTCGACGCCACCGGAAGGCGGCCCCGGCTCGGTCCAGATGGGCCCGATCATGAACTACCTCGAAAAGATGTTGCCCGACGACGCCATCCTCACCAACGGCGCCGGCAATTACGCCACCTGGGTGCATCGTTTCCACCGCTTCCGCCGCTTCGCCACTCAAGGTGCGCCGACGTCAGGCTCGATGGGCTATGGCACGCCTGCGGCCGTCGCCGCCAAGGAGCTGTTCCCGGAGCGCACCGTGGTCGCCTTCGCCGGCGACGGCTGTTTCCTGATGAACGGGCAGGAATTCGCCACCGCCGTGCAGTATGACCTGCCTATCATTGTGGTCGTCGTCAACAACGGCATCTACGGCACCATCCGCATGCATCAGGAGCGCGAATATCCCGGCCGCGTCGTCGCCACCGATCTCAAGAACCCCGACTTCGCGGCTCTCGCCCGCGCCTATGGCGGCCATGGCGAAACGGTCGACAAGACCGCCGATTTCGCTCCCGCCTTCGAACGTGCCCGCGCCAGCGGCAAGCCGGCGATCGTGGAAATCCGCCTCGACCCCGAAGCGATCACGCCGACCAAGACGATGACGCAGATACGCGACAAGGCGTAGTCCAAACAAAAAAAAGAGGCGGTCGCCCGCCCCTTTTTGTCATGCGGCTTGCGCTACTTGGCGGTCTCGATCTGTCCGCGGATTTCGCCGTCCTTGTTGGCTGCCGTGTGCACGTTGACATAGTCCTTGCCGGCCATCAGGTCGGCGGCCTGCGCGTCGGTCAGCACGGCCGACCCTTTGATCGGGCTCTTGAGCTTGCCCTTGAACGGGATCGCCACCCCGGCGTTTTCACCCATCGCGGCTGGGCCGTGAATATGCCCGGCGGTCGCCGGCCCGCTGAGGCCGGAATATTTGACGTTCCAGCTGAGTTTCTTCGTGGCCGTGTCGAAGATAAGAGCTGCGGTGCCCTTGCCTTTTGTGGTCACCGGCGGGTTCTGCTGGGCGCCGTCGAGCGTCGCTTTCAGCTTCACCGTCTCGGCCAGGGCCGGCGCTGCCGTAAGGAAGGACACCGAGATGGCCAGTGCCGAAAGCATCGGCGCCAAGGATTGGATACGCATGAGAATCTCCGTTTGCTGATGACATCCAGCCACGGCTCCCCGGCGCGCGGATGTATCGGCACAAGGCTTATAAGAGCGAATGGCTGCGCGCGAGTAACACTTACGTGCAGACTAATGGACCGCGCGATACCGGCGGCGTCAGACGGCTGCCAGCGCCTGGGTCAGGTCGGCGATCAGATCATCCGGGTGCTCCACGCCGATCGACAGCCTGACCGTGGTCTCCAGCACGCCGATGCGTTCGCGCACCTCGAAGGGTATGCCCGAATGGGTCATGGCCGCGGGGTGGCTGGCCAAGGATTCCGTTCCGCCCAGGCTCACCGCCAGCTTGAAGATCTGCAGGTTGTTGAGAAAGGCGAAAGCCGCCTTCTCTCCGCCCTTGATATCGAAGGAGAAGGTCGAGCCGGCACCAGTGCATTGCGCCCTGTAGGTGCGGCCAGCCGGCGTTTCCTCGCCCAGGAACGGCAGGTAATGCACCTTCTCGACCTTGGCATGGTCGCGCAGGAATTCGGCGATCAGGCGCGCATTGTCGTTGGCCCGCTCCATGCGGATCGACAGCGTCTCCAGCGAGCGGCCAAGCATCCAGCAGGAATGCGGGTCGAGCTGCGTGCCGATCGCGCCGCGCAGCGCCTTGATCGGCTTGGTGACCGCCTTGCTACCCATGGCGGCGCCCGCGATCAGGTCGGAATGGCCGCCGACATATTTGGTCAGCGAATAAACAGAGACATCGGCGCCATGTTCGATGGGCCGCTGGAACACCGGGCCGAGCAGCGTGTTGTCGCACACGACGATCGGCGTCGACCCTTGGCTCGCGCCGATCTCGTCGGCGATCTTCCGCATCAGCGCGATATCGACCAGGCTGTTGGTCGGGTTTGACGGCGTTTCGATCAGGATGACCGACACGCGGCCCTTCGCGACGGCGGCGTCGGAGGCCGTGCGCACCGCCGTCTCGTCGACGCCGTCCGCGAAACCGACAGCACCGATACCGAAACCGGAGAGCGTGCGCGTCAACAGCGTCTCGGTGCCGCCGTAAAGCGGCTGCGAATGAAGGATGACGTCGCCCGGCCTGATATAGGCGAGCAGCGTGGTGGCGATCGCCGACATGCCGGATGAAAACAGGATGCAGGCATCCGCCCCCTCATAGATCGCCAGCCGGTCCTCGACGATCTCGCTGTTGGGATGGTTGAAGCGCGAATAGACCAGGCCCGACGCCGTGCCGCTCGGCGGCTCCTTGCGGCCGGAGGTGTAGTCGAAGAAGTCGCGTCCTTCTTCCGCCGACTTGAACACGAAGGTCGAGGTCAGGAACACCGGCGGCTTGACCGCACCCTCCGAAAGTTGCGGATCGAAGCCATAGCTCAGCATCAGCGTCTCCGGGTGGAGCTTGTGGTTGCCGATATGGGTTTTCGACGGACGTGGCGCGGTCATGAGCTTTCCTGCCTGTTCGAGTGACATAGTGAACGGCAATTTATGCGATCCCGTTCCGCCAATCCTTGCTATTTTTGGGCTCTCATGGCTGCATTCCCGCAACAAATTGCCCGGAGAGACGGAAAGTGCAGCAGAAGATAGCCGATGATTTCGACCGCAGGATCCTGCGCGAACTGCAGGCCGACGCCCGCATCACCAACAATGAGCTTGCCGAGCGGATCGGCCTGTCGCCGTCGCCCTGCCTGAGACGGGTGCGGCGGTTGGAGGAGACCGGCGTCATCAGAGGCTACACCACCCTGGTCGATCCCTCAGCCTTCGGCTGGAGCATGGTCGCCATCGCCACCATCCGGCTCAGCCGCCAGAACGAGGACGAGATCGTCATGTTCGAGGACGCGATCCGCGGCTGGGACGAGGTGCTGGAATGCCACCTCGTCACCGGTTCGCGCGACTATGTGCTGAAAGTAGTGACGGGAAGCCTCGAACAATACGAGCGCTTCATCAAGGAAAAGATCGCGCGGCTGAAATGCGTCGCCTCGATCGAGACCAGCTTCGTCATGAACACCATAAAGGAACGGCGCCTCTGACATTTCTGCCGGAGGCGCCGCGTCTCGAGATCATGCGCAGTAGGCTTACTTGACCGCCTTGTCGGTGATGGCGGTGGTGTAGGCGCCAGTCGGCTCCTTGGTGATGATCTTCTGGTCGAGCAGCGCCTTGGCGGTGCGCTCGTAGGTCGCCGGGTCGAGCTTGCCGTCGGCATTGTCGATCAGCTTGGCGACTTCGCTCATCATGCGCTTCTGGTGGTTCTCGTCCTGGCCACCGCCGTCCATGACGATGCCAGCGGCTTCGTCATTGTTGTCAATGGCGTATTTCCAGCCCTTCATCGAGGCGCGCACGAAACGCACCATCTTGTCTTCGAAGGCCGGGTCCTTGAGCTTGTCTTCGGACGCATAGAGCCCGTCCTCAAGCAGGTCGTTGCCCATGGCCGAGTAGTTGAACACGGTTAGCTGTTCGGGCTTGTAGCCGGCGTCGATCAACTGCCAGTACTCGTTGTAGGTCATGACCGAGATACAATCCGCCTGCTTCTGGATCAGGGGCTGCACGTCGAAGCTCTGCTTCAAGACGGTGACGCCGTCCGGGCCGCCGTCTGTCTTGAGGCCGAGCTTGTTCATCCAGGCGTAGAACGGATACTCGTTGCCGAAGAACCAGACGCCTAGTGTGTGACCCTTGAAGTCGGCTTCGGTCTTGATCGGGCCGTCCTTCGGGCAGACCAGCTCCATGCCTGCCTTCTTGAACGGCTGGGCGATGTTGACCAGCGGCACACCCTTTTCGCGGGCGGCCAGCGCACCGCCCATCCAGTCGACGATGACATCGGCGCCGCCGCCGGCGATCACCTGCTCGGGCGCGATATCGGGACCGCCCGGCTTGATGTCGACGTCGAGACCTTCGGCCTCATAGAAACCCTTGGCCTTGGCGACATAGTAGCCGGCAAACTGGGCCTGCGTGACCCATTTCAGCTGCAACGTCACCTTGTCGGCGGCCATTGCCTGGAAAGCGGCGAGCGACATCGCGCCGGCCAGAACGGGAATAATCAGTCTTTTCATTTTTTTACCCTCTGAAGTTAGTGCCCTAAACCCACCGCCCCTATCCACCACGGACAGAGGGATGCCAAAACGTGACGGCTCTTTCGACAAGAGCGACCACGCCATAAAAGACCGAACCCGCAAGTGCTGCAACTGCGATTTCGGCCCAGACCATGTCGATGTTCATCCGCCCGACCTCGGTCGAGATGCGGAAGCCCATGCCGACGACGGGCGTGCCGAAGAACTCGGCGACGATGGCCCCGATCAGCGCCAGCGTCGAGTTGATCTTCAGCGCGTTGAAGATGAAGGGAGCGGCGGCCGGCAGCCTGAGCTTCAGCAGCGTCGGCCAGTAGCCCGACGCATAGGTGCGCATCAGGTCGCGCTCCATATGGCCGGAGGCGGCCAGACCGGCGACCGTGTTCACCAGCATCGGGAAGAAAGTCATGATGATGACAACAGCCGCCTTGGACTGCCAGTCGAAGCCGAACCACATCACCATGATCGGGGCGACGCCGATGATCGGCAGCGCCGAGACCATGTTGCCGATAGGCAAGAGCCCGCGCCGCAGGAACGGCACACGGTCGGCGAGGATTGCGGTGATGAAGCCGGCGCCGCTGCCCACCACATAGCCGAAGATCACCGCCTTGAAGATGGTCTGCCGGACATCCGCGCCGAGCACCGGCAGCGAACCGGCGATGCGCGCGCCGATTGCGCTTGGCGGCGGCAACAGGATGAAGGGAATGCCGGCCCCGCGCGTCACCGCTTCCCAGATGATCAGTATCCAGGCGCCGAAGATGGCCGGGATGATCAGGCGCAACGCGGTCCGCGCCCAGCTTGCCATCGGGCGAAGGCCCGACAGGACGGCGACGCAGCGCCAGCCAAGCAGCCAGGCACCCGTGAGCAGCAGGAAATAGGGCGCCCGCGCCAGGCCCTCGAAACCGGTGATGCCGCCAATCAGCAGCCAGGCGGTCAGATGCGCGCCGATGAAAAGCACAACCGCTTCGACGACGGACGGTATTCTGGTCATCGAGATCAAAGCGGCGAGAAGCAGCACGCCGAAGATCAGCCAGGTCGTCGCCGCATAGGGATATATCAACGTCCCTGCAGGCTGCGCCAGCGCATCGACTTTCGGCGCGGCGATCGGGCCGAGCGCGACCGCGATCAGGCACAGCACGATCGCCAACACCGCCTGCCAGGAGGGTTTCAGCCAGTTCATGCCGGCCTCCCGCCCATGGCGCGGTCGACGAGGCGCCCGGCAATGCCGACAACCATGACCAGAAGTGCGGCCACCACCGAACCGGCGACCAGCGCCGACCAGATGTCGATGGACTGGCTGTAATAGGCGCCAGCCAAAAGCTTGGCGCCGATGCCGGCGACAGCGCCGGTCGGCAGTTCGCCGACGATGGCGCCGACCAGGCTTGCCGCGACCGCCACCTTCATCGATGTGAACAGGAACGGCACCGAGGCCGGCACGCGCAACTTCCAGAAGGTCTGCGCACGACTGGCATTGTAGGTGTGCATCAGGTCGAGATGCATGATCTCGGGCGAGCGCAGCCCCTTCACCATGCCGACAGTCACCGGGAAGAACGACAGATAGGTCGAGATCATCGCCTTCGGGATCAGGCCGCTGATGCCGATCGCCCCCAGCACGACGATGATCATCGGCGCCACCGCCAGGATGGGAATGGTCTGCGAGGCGATGATCCATGGCATCAGGCTACGGTCGAGCGTCGCCACATGGACAATGCCGACCGCAATGATGATGCCGAGCGCCGTGCCGAAGGCAAAGCCGAGCAGCGTCGACGACAGCGTCACCCAGGCATTGTAGACGAGGCTGCGGTTCGAGGTGATGGGCCGCAGGAAGGTGTTCTCGAAGAAATTCACCGCCACCTGATGCGGCGCCGGCAATGTCGGCTTCGGCTGCGACAGCGTCTTGCCGACGAGTTCGCTGAACGTGGAGGTCTCACCGGCGCGACGGTCGAGATCGCGCTGGAACGGCGCGTTGAGGATGACGGCGAAGGCATACCAGAGCACGACCACCCCAGCGAGGATCGAGGTGACGGGGATGAGTTTGTCGCGGAAGGTGTCCATCAGCAGGCCTCGCCGGCGAGGCGTGGGTGGCCGCTCGCTTGCCGGCGCTCAATCATCATAGCTGTGCCCTGCCCGCAGCCCGTCGCGCACGCGCGCCGCGATCGCCAGAAACTCCGGCGTCTCGCGGATGTCGAGCGGCCGCTCTCTCGGCAACGTCGATTCGATGATGTCGCTGACGCGGCCCGGCCGCGGTGACATGACGACGATGCGCGTCGACAGATAGACGGCCTCCGGAATGGAGTGGGTGACGAAGCAGATGGTCTTGTTGGTGCGTCCCCACAATTCCAGCAATTGCTCGTTGAGATGGTCGCGCACGATCTCGTCCAGCGCGCCGAACGGCTCGTCCATCAGCAGCAGGTCGGCATCGAAGGCCAGCGCACGGGCAATCGAGGCGCGCTGCTGCATGCCGCCCGAGAGCTGCCAGGGATATTTCTTCTCGAAGCCAGAGAGGTTGACGAGCTCGAGCGTGCGCTTGATACGCTCGCCTTGCTCCGCCTTGGACAGGCCCATGATCTCCAGCGGCAGCCCGACATTGCGCTCGATCGTCCGCCACGGAAACAGCGCGGCGGCTTGGAAAACATAGCCATAGGCGCGTTTCTCGCGCGCCTGCTCTGCTGTCATGCCATTGACCGAAATCGTCCCCGAGGTTGGCTTCTCCAGATCGGCGATGACGCGCAGCAGCGTGGTCTTGCCGCAGCCCGAAGGCCCGATGAAGGAGACGAACTCGCCCTTACCGATGGTGAGATCGACGTTGGACAGCGCCTGCACCGGCCCGTCATTGGTCTGGAAGGTCAGTCCGAGTTTGCTTGCCGCGACGACGGCTGGCGAAGTCCCCGTCATCGGCCGCCGCCTGCCTGTTCGCGTACTTGCAGCGGCTGGAATCCGATTGCTTTTATCGCGATGTTGTTTTCCACTTACCCTGTCCCATTTGGCCCTGTCCCATTTGGCCCTGTCCCACTGACCTTGTCCCACTCGATCGACGCCCGGAGTTTCCCCGATGTCGCCCAAACCCACTTGTCATCTTATCCGCCCTGAAAGCACTTATGAAGGCAAGCAGGGATTGACCTATTTCGTCGGCATCGCCGCCGAGACCGTCGGCGCCTCCGGCATCTGCATGCACATGCTCACCATGCCGCCCGGCGCCCGCGCCAAGGCACATATGCATGAGAGCCACGAGACGGCTATCTATGTGCTCTCCGGCGAAGTCCACACCTGGTACGGCGACCGGCTCGAGCATCATATCGTCGTCAAGGCCGGCGACCTTTTCTATATTCCCGCCGGCGTGCCGCATCTGCCGGCCAATCTGAGCAGCGCCCCGTCTTCGGCCGTCATTGCGCGCACCGATCCCAACGAACAGGAAAGCGTCGTCCTGCTGCCGGAACTGGATGCGCTGGTCGCCTGAGGCCAGCATCGACGGGCTAGGATCCCACCGGTCAATTGCCCGAAGTTTGCGCTGCCCCTCATCGCCCTGCCGGGCACTTCTCCCCGTATAGTGACGGGGAGAAGGACGATTTCGCGGAGGATTTCGCCAATCTCCGACGTTACAAAAAAGGGCGGCGAGGTTGCGTTCATCTCCCTTCTCCCCGTCAGTATACGGGGAGAAGGTGCCGGCAGGCGGATGAGGGGCGGCGCCGAGTTCGGCAATTATCGGCACTGCGACACATCCCCAAAGGCGGCGCTGTGTTTGTCGGCAATCATCCGTTTCTTGGCGTTCTTCGAGCCGCGCAAGCTCAAACCCCGGTCGCCGGGATGCCGGTGCGTTCCACCTTGCGCGGCGCGGAGATTTCCTTCCACGTCGACAGCGCCCGGTTGACCGCCGCATTCGGCTCGCGGCCAACGAACTCGCCATGACCGGGCTTGGCCTTGACCTCGGCCTCCTGGATCGACAGTTCGCCACGCGAGAACACGAACCGCGGCAGACCGGTCACCTCGAACCCTTCGAACACGTTGTAGTCGATGACGGACTGCTGCTTCTTCGAGGTGATCTTTTTCTTGCGCTTGGGATCCCAGACGACGATGTCGGCGTCGGCGCCCTCTACGATGGCGCCCTTCTTCGGATACATGTTGAGGATCTTGGCGATGTTGGTCGAGGTCACCGCGACGAACTCGTTCATCGTCAGCCGGCCGGTGTTGACGCCCGTCGTCCACAGCACCGGCATGCGGTCTTCGAGGCCGCCGGTGCCGTTCGGGATCTTGGTGAAATCGCCGACGCCGTTGCGCTTCTGCTTGGTGGTGAAAGCGCAATGATCGGTCGCCACCACCTGCAGCGAGCCCGCCTGCAGGCCGGCCCACAGCGAATCCTGGTGCAATTTGTTGCGGAAGGGCGGGCTCATCACGCGGCGCGCCGCATGGTCCCAGTCCTTGTCGAAATACTCGCTCTCGTCCAGCGTCAGGTGCTGGATCAGCGGTTCTCCGAATACCCGCATGCCCTTCTGCCTCGCGCGGCGGATCGCTTCGTGGCTCTGCTCGCAGGAGACATGCACGACATAGAGCGGCACGCCGGCCATGTCGGCGATCATGATGGCGCGGTTGGTCGCCTCGCCTTCCACTTCGGGTGGCCGTGAATAGGCGTGGCCCTCGGGGCCGTTGTTGCCGGCAGCCAGCAGCTTCTGCGACAGGGCGGCGACCACATCGCCATTCTCGGCATGCACCAGCGGCAGCGCGCCGAGATCGGCGCAACGCTGGAACGAAGCATACATCTCGTCGTCGTCGACCATCAGCGCGCCCTTGTAGGCCATGAAGTGCTTGAACGAGGTGATGCCCTTGTCGACGACAGTGGCCATCTCGTCGAACACCTGCTTGCCCCACCAGGTGATCGCCATGTGGAAGGAGTAGTCGCACGACGCCTTCGAGGTCTTGTTGTCCCACATCTGCAAGGCTTCGAGCAGCGACTGCTGTGGCGCCGGCAGGCAGAAATCGACCACCATCGTCGTGCCGCCGGAGAGCGCCGCGCGCGTGCCGGATTCGAAATCATCGGCCGAATAGGTGCCCATGAACGGCATTTCGAGATGGGTGTGCGGGTCGATGCCGCCCGGCATGATGTAGCAGCCGGTGGCGTCGAACTCATGGTCGCCATGCAGGTCCGAGCCAATGGCGACGACCTTGCCGTGCTGCATCAGCACATCGGCCTTCCAGGTGCGGTCGGCGGTGACGATGGTGCCGTTTCGGATAACTTTGGTCATTAGCTGTTCCCTTGTTCTCTTCGCGCTTCTTACGAGCGTCTCGGTAGTGTTTCAGATCGGTTCAGGACCGAAGCGCGGCCCTACATGACTCCAACTTCTCTCAATATCTCCTCGATGCAACCATCGAAAGAGTTCGCCAGATCTCCGGTCGAAAACCGCAATACACGATAGCCCTGTCGGCCAAACCATGCGTCGCGTGTCCGATCCTTCTCCATTTGCTCCGGCGTGAAGTGATGCTCTCCGTCCACCTCGATAACGAGGTTCTTCTCATGCAGAACAAAGTCAGCGACGTAAGGGCCGATCGGTGCCTGCTTTCTGGCGTGTAAACCGTATAGGCGACGGAACTCCTTCAACTCGGACCAGAGCTTCCGCTCGCCTTCCGTCATGTTCCGACGCAGGACCCTGGCACGTTTGATAGCAGCAGGATCAATTCCGGTCGGTGCCAAGAGTACCCCCACCCTCAATCGCTCCCCGCAAGGGGGAGGGAGACTTGGCGTCGCGCTATCACAGCCCGACGTTCAAAGCCTTTGAAAGAAAGCATAAAAAGGATTCTTGCGAAGATGGACCCCCACCCTAACCCTCCCCACAAGGGGGAGGGAACACTGCCGCGAGCCCAAACTTTCCTCTCGGTGTAGAAACGTAGGCAATTTGCCAAGATTAGCACCAACGGAAGTCCCCTTCCCCCTTGTGGGGAGGGGTTAGGGGTGGGGGTACAGCGCCGACCTCTCATCCGACGATCTCCGCCGTCTCCACCACCGCATGGAACAAAACATCGGCACCCGCCGAAGCCCATTCCTTGGTGATTTCCTCGGCCTCGTTGTGGCTGAGGCCGTCGACGCAAGGGCACATCACCATGGCTGTCGGCGCGACGCGGTTGATCCAGCAGGCGTCGTGGCCGGCTCCGGAGACGATGTTGCGGTGGGAATAGCCGAGACGTTCGGCGGCATCGCGGATCGCCTTGACGCAACCCGCGTCGAAGGTGACCGGATCGAAAGCGCCGACCTGCTCGATCTCGTAGCGGATGTCGAGCGCGTCGCAGATCGTGTCGATGCCTTCACGGATGCGGCCGTCCATAGCGTCCAGCACTTCCTTTTCCGGCGAGCGGATATCGACGGTGAAGACGGTGCGTCCGGCGATGATGTTGCGCGAGTTGGGATAGACCTCCATGTGGCCGACCGCGCCGACGGCATCGGGCTGGTAGTCCATGGCGATCTCGTGCACCAGTTCGATCACCCGCGCCATGCCGAGCCCGGCATTACGGCGCTTGGGCATCGGCGTCGAGCCGGTGTGGGCTTCCTTGCCTGTCAGCGTCACCTGCAGCCATTTAAGGCCCTGGCCATGGGTGACGACACCGATGTCGATATCTTCGTCCTCGAGGATCGGACCCTGTTCGATATGCAGTTCGAAGAAGGCGTGGATCTTGCGATCGCCGACCTTCTCGCTGCCTTTCCAGCCGATGCGCTCGAGCTCCTCACCGAATTTCTTGCCCTGCTTGTCGACATGCCCGTACACATCGGCCTGGTCGAGCACGCCGGCGAACACGCCGGACGCCATCATAGCCGGCGCAAAGCGCGAGCCCTCCTCGTTCGTCCAGTTGGTGACGACGATCGGATGTTTGGTCTTGATGCCGAGATCGTTGAGCGAGCGCACCACTTCAAGCCCGCCCAGCACGCCGAGCACGCCGTCATACTTGCCGCCGGTCGGCTGCGTATCGAGATGGCTGCCGACATAGACCGGCGGCAGGCTGGGATCGGTGCCTTCGCGGCGGGCAAACATCGTGCCCATTTCATCGACGCCCATTTCGAGCCCGGCCGCATCGCACCAGCGCTTGAACAGATGCCGCCCTTCGCCGTCTTCGTCGGTCACGGTCTGGCGATTGTTGCCGCCGGCAATGCCGGGACCAATCTTCGCCATCTCCATGATGGAATCCCACAAGCGGTCTGAATTGATTCGCAGATTCTCGCCGGGTGCGGCCATGCTCTAAAACCTCATCGATTGCGGGGCGCCGGCGTCCCCCTCCCCCTCGAGGGGAGGGTGGCCGCGAAGCGGTCGGGTGGGGTCGGCTGACATATGCTCAACCTTCCCCTTGACCATCTGCGCGACATGCCACGCGCTGTTTATGACATCGGGCTCGTCAACACGGAAGACGTGAAACCCGAGAGAGCGCAGATAAGCATCACGAACAGCATCGTGCCGTTTACCCTTCTCGTGTTCGTGCAGATCACCGTCGACCTCAACGATCAGCTTCACCGCCAAGCAAACGAAGTCAACGATATAAGGCCCAATCGGGCACTGACGGCGAAACTTGATGCCTCCCGATTTCAACTCCCGCAGTTCATACCACAGAAGGGATTCGCCCTTGGTCGCGTGAACTCGAAGCGCGCGCGCCTTCTGGCGCATTTCGAAGCTCACGCGGGTACGGGGCATCAGACGCGGCCACGCAGCAAAAGATCAGGTCGGCACCCAGTCGCACCGACCCCACCCGACCGCTTCGCGGCCACCCTCCCCTCGAGGGGGAGGGATATCCACGTCCAGTTCGTCAATCTATCGCTCGCAAGACTTCTCTGACATGGTCGATCAATTCGTTGATCTGGCCCTTGGTGATGATCAGCGGCGGCGACAGCGCGATGATGTCGCCGGTGGTGCGGATCAGCGCGCCGCGCTCGAACGCCTTGACGAAGGCCGAGAAGGCCCGCTTGGTCGGCTGGCCGGCGATCGGCGCCAGCTCGATCGCGCCGATCAGGCCGATGTTCCTGATATCGATGACGTTCGGCTCGCCTTTCAGCGAATGCAGCGCGTCTTCCCAGTACGGCGCCAGCTCCTCGCCGCGGGTTAGCAGGCCCTCTTCCTTGTAGGTGTCAAGCGTGCCGAGTGCGGCCGCGCAGGCGATAGGGTTGCCCGAATAGGTGTAGCCGTGGAAGAACTCGATCATGTGCTCGGGGCCGGTCATGAAGGCGTCGTGGATCTCCTTCTTCACAAACACCGCGCCCATCGGGACGACACCGTTGGAGACGCCCTTGGCGGTGGTCATGATGTCTGGCGTCACACCGAAATAGTCGGCGGCGAACGGCGTGCCGAGACGGCCGAAACCGGTGATGACCTCGTCGAAGATCAACAGGATGCCATGCTTGGTGCAGATTTCGCGCAGCTTCTCGAGATAGCCCTTCGGCGGCAGGATGACGCCGGTGGAGCCTGCGACCGGCTCGACGATGACGGCGGCGATGGTCGAAGCGTCGTGCAGGGCGACGATGCGCTCCAGCTCGTTGGCGAGTTCCGCGCCATACTCCGGTACGCCCTTGGTGAAGGCGTTCTTTTCCGGCAGATGCGTGTGCGGCATATGGTCGACGCCGCCGAGCAGCGTGCCGAACATCTTGCGGTTGGTGACGATGCCGCCGACCGAGATGCCGCCGAAATTGACGCCGTGATAGCCGCGCTCGCGACCGATCAGCCGGGTGCGCGAGCCCTCGCCCTTCACACGATGATAGGCGATGGCCATCTTGAGCGCGGTCTCGACCGATTCCGAGCCGGAATTGGTGAAGAAGACATGGTCCATGCCCTTGGGCGCGAGGTCGACCAGGCGGTTGGCCAGTTCGAACACGATCGGGTGGCCCATCTGGAAGGCGGGCGCATAGTCGAGCTCGGCGGCCTGCTGCTGGATCGCCTCGGTGATCTTGGGACGGCAGTGGCCGGCATTGACGCACCACAGGCCGGCGGTGCCGTCGAGAACCTTGCGGCCGTCGCTGGTCGTGTAATGCATGTCCTTGGCGGACACCATCATGCGTGGCGCCTGCTTGAACTGCCGGTTTGCCGTGAACGGCATCCAGAATGCGCTGAGATCGTTCGGCGTGACTTTCAGCCGGTTGGACATGACCAGGACTTCCCCTTGTAATCTGTTTCGGTGCGCCCAACGCTTGGTCTTTGCCGCGTTTTCATGCTACGCAAATTTTTGACCGATTGGACAAACGTTAGCACCGCCCTGTCGGCGGTCAAGGGATTACTAGCGGAAATGCGGCACCTGAAGTGCGTTCCACAGGCTAGGGAAAAACTGGTCCAGAGAATTGGTCCAGATGACCCTCAACGCGAGGGCTGGCAACGGTGACCACGGACGCCCCTCGTCGCACCCGCATCCAGCAGGAAAAGCGCGAACTCATCCTGGAGGCGGCGCTTGAGGTTTTCTCGACCAACGGTTTTCGTGGCTCGACCATTGACCAGATCGCCGAAGCCGCCGGCATGTCGAAGCCGAACCTGCTCTATTATTTCCGCCGCAAGGAAGACATCCACGAGACGCTGATGCAGCGCCTGCTCGACACCTGGCTGGCGCCGCTGCGTGAACTCGATGACATCGGCGACCCCTTGACCGAATTGCGCAGCTACATCAGACGCAAGCTGGAAATGGCGCGCGACTTTCCGCGCGAGAGCCGGCTGTTCGCCAACGAGATCCTGCAAGGCGCGCCGCGCATCATGCCGCTGCTGGCCGGAGAGTTGAAGACGCTGGTCGACGAGAAGGCGACCGTCATCAAGGGCTGGATGCGCGCCGGCAAGATCGCCAAGACCGATCCGTGGCACCTGATCTTCTCGATCTGGGCGACGACGCAGCACTACGCCGATTTCGACGTCCAGGTCCGGGCCGTGCTCGGGCCGAACCGCGGCGGCGACGGCCGCTTCGAGGATGCCGCAAGATTTCTCGAGCAGTTGTTCCTCGATGGCCTCAAGCCGAAGGGGTAGCAGCGAGATCACGTCTTGGGTTAACTTGGCAGTCGTCGGGCTATCCCAGACGGTGGGGATTGGCCGAAGCGCACATTGATTTCGTCATTCTAGGCGAAGCAAGGAGCGAAGCGACGCGGCGCAGACCCTAGAATCCATGCCGCGACTTCAACGCGCCGCAACGGTACAAATTCTGCTCCGCTGTACCCTTCGACCAATGTCACGGAATGGATCCCAGGGTCTCCTCGACGCCGCTTCGCGGCTGCTCCGCCCTGGGATGACGAAGTGGAGGGTTACGCGCTGCGCCGCTCAACCGGCAGCGCGTCCAGCAATGTCTGCAGCTTGGCGACCGAGTTCTGCTCGGCGAGCGGCGTGTAGACGATCAGCTTCATGTCGGAGCCATCGCCGATCGACAGGCTCATATGCTCGAAGGTCATGGCGCCCGCGCTCGGGTGCCGGACATGCTTCACCCCCGACAACCGGTGCGCGACGTCGCGCTGCGGCCACCAGGCGCGAAATTCGGGGCTCGAACGCGTCATCAACTCGATCAGCCGCTCGAAATCCGGATCGCCGACATAACGCGCACTCGCGGCCCGAAACGAGGCCAGCACGGTGCGCGCCAGTTGCTCCCAGTCGACCAGCAGGCGCCGGTGGTGCGGGCTCGTGAACACCATGTGGACGATGTTGCGGGCGTCACCCTCCAGCAAGCCATAGTCGCCGAACACCGCGACGGCAGCCGGGTTCCAGGCCAGCACATCCCAGCGCCGCCCGACAACATAGGCCGGCTGCAGCACCAGGCTCTGCAGCATGTGCAGCAAGGGGCCGTCGACTTTTTCCGGCGCCACGGCACGGCGCTCCGGCTGCTGGCGGTCGGCGAGGATGAACAGATGCTGTTTTTCGGCGGCGTCGAGGCGCAGTGCTTCGGCAAGTGCCGTCAGCACCTCGACCGAGGGCCTGACCTCCCGCCCCTGCTCCAGCCATGTGTACCAGGTGGTGCCGACACCGGCGATCATCGCCACCTCCTCGCGGCGCAAGCCCGGCGTACGCCGCCTGAGACCGGTGGCGATGCCGGTGGCCGAGGGCGTCAGCCTTTCGCGGCGCGAGCGCAGGAAGGCGCCGAGTTCGCGCCGGCGGCTGTCTTCAGCCGAATGTGTGGGGGCAGCGTGGGGTTGGGACTCCATGCGGGTATTATAGCAGTATCGATACCAGGATAAAGTTTGAACTGTTTGGCCCGCGCCAACTGTCCCATCTTCGGTTCAGAGCAACAGAACGGAGGCTCTGAACATGGAACTCAAAGACAAGACGATCCTCATCACCGGCTCTACCGATGGCGTCGGCCGCGTCGTCGCGCAACGGCTCGGCGCCGCGGGCGCCCGTGTGCTGGTGCATGGCCGCGATGCAACGCGCGGCAAGGCTGTTGTCACCGAAATCGAAGCGACCGGCGGCAAGGCCGAGCTTCTGGTCGCCGACCTCTCCTCTCTGGCCGAAGTGCACCGGCTCGCCGAGGCGGTGCACGCAAGGACGGATCGGCTCGACATCCTCATCAACAATGCCGGCGTCGGCACGGCGGGCCAAGGCGCCAAAAGGCAGGTCAGCGCTGACGGCTACGAACTGCGCTTCGCTGTCAATTATCTCGCCGGTTTCCTGCTGACATCGGAGCTTCTGTCGTTGCTGAAGGCGAGTGCGCCGGCCCGCATCGTCAATGTCGCCTCTGCGGGGCAGCAGGCGATCGATTTCAGCGATGTCATGCTGACCCGCTCCTATGACGGCGTGCGTGCCTATTGCCAGAGCAAGCTGGCGCAGATCCTGTTCACCGTCGACCTTGCGGAGCAGCTGAAAGGCACCGGCGTCACCGTCAACGCGCTGCATCCGGCGAGCTATATGAACACCACCATGGTCCGGCAAGCAGGCGTGACGCCGTGGAGCTCGGTCGAGACCGGTGCCGAGGCCATCCTCAACCTCGCCGCCTTACCCGCGCTCGACGGGAAAAGCGGCCTCTATTTCGACGGCCTGCGGGAATCCCGCGCCGATACCCAGGCCTATGACGCCAAGGCAAGGCAACGTCTGCGAGCCTTGAGCCTTGATCTCATCGGCACGGCCTCCCCCACATCGAAGGAAGACCATTCATGACCAAGACAATCGAACACACCGTCATCATCGGCGGCTCGTCCGGCATCGGCCTGGCGACGGCGCGAAAACTGCTTGGCCTGGACATGAAGGTGACCATCACCGGGCGCAACGAGGACAAACTGAAGAGCGCTTGGAAAAGCCTTGGCAGCGCTGCCGGGAAGGTTGCGTTCGACGCCGCGAAGCCGGATGAGGTCCGCCGGTTCTTCGAGAGCCTCGGACCTTTCGACCATCTGGTGCTGGCGGCCAGCGGCGGCAAGGGCCTCGGCCCCTTCCCGACGCTTGACCTGAGCGACATCGGCAGCGGCGTCGAGGAAAAGGTCCGCCCGCAGCTGTCCTGCCTGCAGGCCGCCTTGCCGACGCTGAACAAGGCCGGATCGGTCACCTTCATCTCGGCGGTGTCGGCGCAACTCGCGACGCCCGGCGTCGCCGGTATCGCCGCCATCAACGGCATGCTGTTGACTGTGGTGCCGATCCTGGCCCTGGAACTGAAGCCGCTGCGCGTCAATGTCGTGGCGCCGGGCGTCATCGACACGCCCTGGTGGGATTTTCTGGCCGAAGAGCAGAGGCAAACGATCTTTGCCGACTATGCCGGCAAGACCCCGGTCGGCCGCGTCGGTCGGGCCGAAGACGTGGCCGACGCAATCGCCTTCCTCGTCTCCAACGGCTTCATGACCGGCCAGGTGCTGACCTGCGATGGCGGACTGCGATTTGCGGCATAGGAACAGCGACTATCGGGCTCCAACGGGACCTTAATTGGCCTTCTTTGGAACGCGGTCGTTCTCGTCCGCGGGCCTGTCGCCTGCCGGTTTTGCCGAAACAGGCTTTTCCGGCACATGGGAATAGTCAGATGTATCCGCCCCATACATCTTGTTGTCGATCGCCTCTTGCCAGCTGTAGTCCGCGTCGGACGGTGAAACGTCGGCGATCTCATGGCGGGAGGAGCGAGCGTGAAGCCAGGTCGGGGTGATCTCTCGAACCAATTGTGCAAAGCGTCCCATCGAAACCGTTCCTTTCCTTGTCCTTTCCAGGAGGCGCGATCACGGTTGCGTCGGCTGCACCTAGAGTTGACCTCTCAGCCAGGCCAGCGTCTCGGCAACGCCGGCCAGCCCGTACTGCGCGGTGGTTTGCGCCGGTGGTTTGACCCGTATCGATATGCCGCCGGCATCATTGATCGTTTCGAAGCCGTTTTCGTCCGAGGTGTCGTCGCCCAGGAAGACCGGGCGGCGACCTGTGAATGGCGCAATCTCCATGAAACGCCGGATCGCAGCGCCCTTGGCCGCCTCCAGCGGCAGCAATTCCACGCCGGCGTTGCCGGCAACCACCCGGTAGCCCTTTGGCAGGCCGGCCAGCGCCTGCTCGACAAGCTGCGTCGCGCGCGGAAGCAGATGCGGGGCGGCGCGCGTGTGGATGGCCAGCACCCGTCCCTTGCGCTCGATATACGCCCCACGACCGAGTTCGGCCTCGATCTCGTCGGCAAGGGCTGCGATATCCGCCGGCTCGTCCGCGATCTCGACGTCGTCGTCCGGCAGGAGCCGATGTTCCAGGCCATAGAGCCCGGCGGCGCGCAGTTTCAAAGGCTGAAACAGATGATCGACGGCCGAAACGGACCGGCCCGTGATGAACGCCAACGCCCCGTTCAGCTTGCGGTCCAGGCCTTGCAGCAAGGAGCGAAGCTCGTCGCTGACCGAGACTGCGTCCGGGTGCTCGGCATGTTCCAGCAACGTGCCGTCGATGTCGAGGAACAATGCCCACTCGCCGGCCAGCACAGGCTGCGGTTTCTCCATGACGGCCTGCGGCTTTTGCAGGGTCTCGCCAGTCATCTTCTGCAGCGTATCGCTCATGACATCGCCATCCGTCTGCGCTCGAAGATGGAGACGACATTGTCGACGCTGGGCGGCGGGTCGCCGGCGGCACCGGTTACCCGATCGAGGTCTCCGCGCTTGCGCAAACGCGCCGCATCCAGAAGCATGCTGCCGGCCCAGCGATAGACGTTGTTGTTGCGGATCGTCTCGCGCATGGGTCGCATGCGCTCGCGCTGTTCTTCGGGCGCCATGGTCAATGCCTGCAACAGCGCTCCGCTCATCATGGCGGCATCGTAAGGGTTGACGATCAGCGCCTCCAGCAATTCGCGCGAGGCGCCGGCGAAGGTGCTGAGCATCAAAACACCCTGCTCGTCGTCGCGCGCGGCGACGAATTCCTTTGCGACGAGGTTCATGCCGTCATGCAGGCTGGTGACCATGCATATGTCGGCGGCCCGATAGATCTCGTAAACCTGTTCTTGCGAGTGATGTTCGGCCACCATGATCACCGGCCTGTAGCCCTCGCTGCCATAACGCCGGTTGAGCTCTTCGGCATAACGGTGGCACTCGTCATGGAGCAGCTTGTAGGCCGGCAGCGTGCCGCGGCTGGGTGCCGCGACCTGCAGGAAGACAAGTTTTCCGATCCATTCAGGCTGTCGCTTGAACAATTCGTTCAAAGCGTGAAACCGATCAAGAATGCCTTTGGTGTAATCGAGGCGCTCGACTCCGACGGCCAGCTTCACATCCGCTTTGAGACCGAACCTCTCGCGCATGCGAGCGCGGCAATCGTCGACATCGGGAAGTTTCGCCAGCAGGTCCGCCGGCCATTCTATCGAGATGGGATAGGCGTGCACCAATGTGGTCCGTCCGCCGTAGGAGATGGCCGCATCGGCCCGCTCGATGCGGCTTTCCAGGAAGCGATCGACGCTTTCGGTGAAATTGTTGGCGTGGAACTGGGTGTGGAAGCCGATGATCGAACTGCCGAGCAGCCCCTCGAGGATGCGTTCGCGCCAGGGACAGATGCTGTACACTTCCGAATTCGGCCACGGGATATGCCAGAAAGTGATGACGATCGCCTCCGGCAGGCGCTCGCGGATCATGCGCGGCAGCAGCGCGAAATGGTAGTCCTGGACCAGCACGATCGGCCGCTCGTTGCGGGCCTCGGCAACCACCGTATCGGCAAACTTGCGGTTGACGGCTTCATAGGCAGCCCAGTCGGAGGCGCGAAAAATCGGCCGGGTGAAGGCGATATGGCAAAGCGGCCAAAGGCCCTCATTGGCGAAACCGAGATAATAGCCCTGGTGCTCTTCCTCCGTCAGCCAGACCCGGCGCAACGTGTAGGACGGGTTGCCAGGCGGCACCTGCACACGATCGTGGTTGTCGACGGTGAGGCGGTCCGCCGTTCCGCCGCCATAGGCGATCCAGGTGCCGGCACAGGCGCGGGTAATGGGCTCGAGCGCCGACACCAGTCCGCTGGCCGGGACGAGCAACTCGACGCCGTCGCCCTTCACATTGTGGATGTACGGTTCGCGATTGGACACCACGATGACCTGCGCATCGGGCAGATCGTCGGCCAGGATCTTGCGCAATGTTTCGGGCGACCAGGTCACCAGCGCGGCATCGGCCGATTGGCCATTCTTTTCGAACTCCCGTATCACCTTGCGCGCGGCTTCCGCGGCCACATCTTCGCCTGCCGTATGTGCGACCGCGGGTGGATGACGGCGACGGTGCCGCGATATGGAGAGGAAAACGGCAAAAGCGGAAAAACCGAGGCTCGCGAAGATCAGAACCCAGAGCAGGTCCGCACCGTAGTTTGTCATTGAATGTCAACTCACCCCGGCCGTCGGCGACCGTTTGTTCGTGTTCCCGTTTGAAATGGTCCGCCGACCACGTGGTCAGCGTTCGGACCTGTATTTTTGCAACGCACAAAGCTCGGATCGGTTCCGGCAATTTTGTTCGGATCATGTCCTTACGATGAGCGGCACCAGCCCTTCATGGCGGTCGGCAAGGAAAGCGACGACCCGGTCACCGACGCGCTGGAAGGTGAGATCGACGACCCGGTCGCCGACGCCCAGGTGCCGCAGTGTCAGCGTGTCGATGCCGATCGGCAGTCTCGGGCGGGTGACGCGGATTTCGCCATCCCAGCCGTCGATCTCCAGGCCAAGGCAGGCCTGCATCAGCATGAAGGCGGATCCCGCCGACCACGCTTGCGGCAGGCAAGCGACGGGATAGGCGATGGGTGCTTCGCCCGGCGCGCGTGTAAACCCGCAGAACAGTTCGGGCAGCCGCATGTTGAAATGGACCGCGGATTCGAATGTGCCGCTCATCAGGCGAACCACGCTTTCACGCTCGCCATAATGCGCCAGGCCGGCACCGCATATGGCGGTGTCGTGCGGCCAGATCGAGCCATTGTGGTACGACATCGGGTTAAAGAACACCGCATCGTCGGCAAGCGTCCTCAGCCCCCAGCCGGAATGGAAGGAGGCGGAAAGCAGCTGGTCGGCGACCATCTGGGCCCGCGCCGGCTCAGGCAATCCGACAAAGAGCAGATGCCCGGCATTCGAGGTCCGCACCTTGCAGGGCTCGCCGGCACCGTCGATCGCGAGGGCATAGAAGCCGAGATCGTCAAGCCAGAAATCGCGTTCCACCGCCACCCGCATCGCCTCGGCGCGGTCCTCCCAGTGATCGGCTTTGTCGTCCTCGCCACGGCGGCGGGCAAGCTTGGCCAGCCCGCGGAAGGCGGCAAAGACATAGCCCTGCACTTCGACCAGGGCTATCGGGCCCTTGGGAATGCGGCCATCGGCATGGAAGACCGAATCGAAACTGTCCTTCCATCCCTGGTTTGCGAGGCCGGACTCGGCCGCTCGCTGGTAAGTCACGAATCCGGTCTCCCGGCCCGCCTCCGCCGTCCATTCGGCCGCCGCGCACAGCGAAGGCCACAGGCCGTCGATGAACGCCATGTCACCGGTACGATCGGCGTAGGCGCAAGCAAGATAGATGTAGAGCGGTGTCGTATCGACGCCACCGTAGTAGCGGCCGAAGGGAAGCTCCCGCAGCGCCACCATTTCGCCTTTGCGGGTCTCGTGCATGATCTTGCCCGGCTGCGAATCGCTGAACGGCGATGTCTCGGTCGCCTGATGCTGGGCCAGAAAGGCCAACACGCCCCGCGCCAGGCCGGGATTGAGCCACAGCATCTGCAGCGCCGAGATGACGCCGTCACGACCGAACGCCGTCGAGAACCAGGGGATGCCGGCATAGGGATAGGGGCCGGTCGCCAGTTCGGTAGTCAGCAGCGCGACGTCGGCGCGGGCGCGCTCGACCCAGTCGTTGAAGACGCGGCCGGAGCTGCGCACCGTCGCGCCATGACGACGTTTGGCCCGCATGCCAAAGCGGGCGCGTGCGGCAGCGGCGCGGAACCGGTCGCGGTCGGGCTTGTCGGCCACCTCGGGACCGACCTCGACATAGAGCACCTTCCTGCTGCGCTTGGTCACGGCGATCAGGAAATCGGCACGGTTGGCTGTCAGTTGGTCCGGCGCCTGCGAGAACGATATCGCAGAGAGGCGGGCCAGGCCATCGAGCCCGTCATAGCGCAGCAGGACCGACGTCGCGTCTGTTTCGGCGGCATGGGCCAGCCCGCGCTTCAGCCGTGTCGACCCCCGCACTTCGAACATGTCGCGGAAATCGGCGGAATAGTGCAGGGAAACGTTGATCGTCGAATGTTCCCGGCTGTAATTGGAAAGCGTGATGCGTTCGAACAGCCTGTCCTGCCAGAGCAGTCTGACGCGTTCGATGTGGATGGCTCCCTGCGGGATGTCGCGTCCGCCGGCGCTCTGTATCGGCAGATTGGTCAAATTGGTGGTGAACAGCACATTGTCCTGGCTGAGCGAGGCGCCGAGCAGCGATGTCTGCCTGCCGCCGACGGTCAGCCGGAACTCGGAAAGAACCCGTGTGTCGTCGCGAAAGAAACCGTCGCCGGCTCCACGTATGTCGCCATAGGCGTCGGCAACCGCGAAGCAATCGCCCTGCTTGAGCGCAAACAGCCGATGCGGCTCGCGAGGGGCGGTGGCGTCGAGCGATGCAAGCGCAACCGCGGGATCGAGCTGGCGCTCATCGAGTTGGGCCATTCGTCAAAGATCCCTGTTGTTTCGTTGTCGTGGCTCGAGCACGTCGTTGCTCAAGACGCCTTCGCCTCGGTCGGCACGCCGATCAGGCGTGCATAGGCGGCCAGATAGTCGCCGGCCATTCTTCGAGCGGAAAAACGCTTTTCAAAAACGGCCCTCACCTTGCGCCTGTCGAGTTGCAGCAGATCAGGCACCGCGGCGACCGCGCCATCCATCGTGTCAGCGATGAAACCGGTGACGCCTTGATCGATGATCTCGGACAGCGCACCGCAATTCCAGGCGATCACCGGCGTACCGCAAGCCATGGCCTCGATGGCGGCGAGCCCGAACGGCTCCGGCCAGTCGATCGGGAACAGCAGGCCGGCCGCCTTGCCGAGAAATTCCGCCTTCTGGTCCTCCTCGATCTCGCCGACATAGACGATGCGATCGCCGTCGATCAACGGTTCGACCACCTCGTGGAAATAGGCGCGGTCGTCGTCGCCGATCTTTGCCGCAAGCTTCAGCTTGAGCCCCGACCGCAAGGCGATCTCGATGGCGCGGTCCGGGCGCTTGTCGCGTGAGAACCGGCCGAGGAAGGCAAGGTAGGGTTCTTCCGCCGTCGTCTCGAAAGTCGGTTCGTAGAGAGTGGTCGGCAGCCCGTGATGGATCGTCGCCAGCCAATTGGCCTTGGCAAGGCCCGCCTTCTGGCTGTGCGAAATGGAAATCAGGGGAAAACGCGGAAACCGTTCATAGGCCGGCGCCAGGTCCACATAATCCAGCCTGCCATGCGGCGTCGTCACCGTGCGGTCGGCGAGATCCTCGAAGAAGGAAAAGTGCAGGAAATGGCTGAGGTGGAGGTGGATGACATCGAACTCCGACGCCCGGTCCCTCACCTGCGCAAGCATCGAAAGATGCGCAGCGATCTCGGACTTGAGCGGACGCGGATCGAGGCGCAGCGCGCGTTCCCGGCTGGCTACCAGCGTCGCGGAAGTCTGGCTGTCGCCACTGGCGAACAGCGTCACCTCATGGCCCAGATCGACCAGCGCTTCGGTTAGATACGAGACGATGCGCTCGGTGCCGCCATAGAGCCTTGGCGGCACCGATTCATAAAGCGGCGCGACATGGGCGATTTTCATATTCCATCCTGGATGCTGGGCATGCAGGTGTGAAATGCGTCAACGCCTCGATTGGTTCCGATTTTATGATCGAGCCGTCGGCACCAGAGGCCGCAGTCGGCATGCAACTGTGCGTCAAACGGATTGCGCGATCAGGGTCAGAAAGCCACCGCTCAGGGCGACATTGCCGACGAAGCCATTGATGCGGGACGCACGATCCGGGCCCTGATGGTCCCAAAAATTGTGGAACATCGGCGTGGCGACTATGAGGAACACCAGCAGCACCGCGGCCGCGAGTGCCGTCCACAATCCTGCGATGACCAGCGCGCCGGCGGCGATCTGAAGCACGATACCGAGCCACAGCGCCAATCTTGCCTGCGGCACACCGCGCGCGGCCATCATATGGGTCAGGAAGGCCGCGTTCTGGATGTTGCGCAGGCCGGCGAAGACGAAGGCGCCGCCGAGCAACAGGCGAGCGAGAAACAACAAGGTTGAAGGCAAATCGGCAGGCATCAAACGCTCCCTTGAAAAGTGGAGCGCCGCCTTTCGACGGCGCTCCCAACATAACTGGACAATCAGGCGGCCTTGGCCGCCGGCATCGGGTGAATGGCCTGGAACGGAATGCACAGCCGGTTCCAGGTGTTGATCATGCCGAGCGCAACGGACAGCTTGACCAATTCCTCTTCCGAGAAATGCTCGAGCGTCTTTGCATAGAGCTCGTCCGGCACGCCATTGTTGGCGATCAGGGTGACGGCCTCGGTCCAGGCAAGGGCGGCGCGTTCGCGCAGGGAAAACAGCGGCGATTCCTTCCAGGCTGAAACCAGGTAGAGCCGCTGCTCGGTCTCGCCGTCGCGCCTCGCCTCGCGGCTGTGCATCTCGACGCAGTACGAGCAGCCATTGATCTGCGATGCCCTGAGCTTGATCAGGTGCAGCAGGCTAACCTCGAGCCCGCATTCGTCCACCGCCTTGTTGAGCGCCGACACGGCCTTCATGATCTCCGGCGCCTTGGCGAAAAATTGCAGCCTCTGTTTCATCTTCTTGTCCTTTCATGTCTGCTTGGATTTTGGGTCTGCGGGGTTAACTGGATTTCTGCGGCCGCTGGTGGCGCTCGACGAAGGCGCAGCTCGCGGCAAGTGACCTGGGATCGCCTTCTGCCGCATAGGTGGCCACGATATCGGACAGCTTGGTCTCGGCGAGCGCGGCGCGATAGGCGCGCTCGGCCTTCAGCATCGCCGCGTTGATGCCGCAGGGTTTGACATAGGCTGAAGCATCGAGCTTCACCGGACCGCGCTGGCGGATCTCGCCGCAACGGAAGGCCGGCTCGCGGCCCTCGACGGCCAGCACGATGTCGAGCAGCGTGATGCGCTCGGCCGGCCGCGCCAGCCGATAGCCACCGGCAGGCCCGGGCACCGATTCCAGGATGCGCGCGGCGCTCAGCATGTTGAGATGCTTCAGCAGATAGCTAGGCGACAGGCCAAAGGCCTCGGCGAGAGCAGCGCCAGGCATGGTGCTGTTCCCCTCCACACTCGCCAGCGTGGCAGCGCAATGGATGGCTGCCTCAACGCCCTCGCCCAGCTTCATTGGATCGGCTCCTTATCGTGGATACATAGTATCGTGGATAATTATTATCTGCAATAGGAAAATGCAGAGTCGTCCGCTTTCGAAAAAAGGAATACGTTGGCGGTTGGCGAAATCGGCGATGCCAGCGTCTTTCTCCCCGTCACTATACGGGGAGAAGAGACGCTGCTGCGCCCTCGGCGCTCTTCTCGTGACGTGTCCCTATTCCGCAGCCACCTTGGCCATCGGATTGTTCGGGTGTGTCGTCCAGTTGGCATAGACCGGCGATACCGGCATGCCGGTGCGCTGGTCCGTCACGCCTGCCGCCAGCGGTTCCATGATGATGCAGTTCTCGACCGGGCAGACATTGACGCAGAGATTGCAGCCGACGCATTCGGCCTCGATCACCTCGAAGTGCCTGATACCGTCGACCATGCTGGTGATCGCCTGGTGCGAAGTGTCCTCGCAGGCGATATGGCAGCGGCCGCATTTGATGCAGGCATCCTGGTCGATACGCGCCTTGGCGACGTAGTTCAGGTTGAGATACTGCCAATCGGTCACATTGGGCGTGGCGCGGCCGACGATGTCGTTGAGCGAGGCGTGCCCCTTCTCGTCCATCCAGTTTTCGAGGCCCGCAATCATTTCCTGCACGATCTTGAAGCCATAGGTCATCGCCGCCGTGCACACCTGCACATTGCCGGCGCCGAGCGCCATGAATTCGGCCGCGTCACGCCAGGTGGTGATGCCGCCGATGCCGGAGATCGGCAGGCCGCGGGTTTCGGGATCGCGCGCGATCTCGGCCACCATGTTCATGGCGATCGGCTTCACCGCCGGGCCGCAATAGCCGCCATGCGAGCCCTTGCCGTCGATTGTCGGCTGCGGCGCGAAGCTGTCGAGGTCGACACCGGTGATTGAATTGATGGTGTTGATCAGCGACACCGCGTCGGTGCCGCCGGCATGTGCCGCCCGTGCGGGCTTGCGCACATCGGTGATGTTGGGCGTCAGCTTGGTGATGACGGGCATGCGGGTGTTCTGCTTGCACCAGCGCACCACCATTTGGATATATTCCGGCACCTGGCCGACAGCCGCGCCCATACCGCGCTCCGACATGCCGTGCGGGCAGCCGAAATTGAGCTCGATGCCGTCGGCTTCGGTCTCCTCGACCACCGGCAGGATCGCCTTCCAGGCCTCCTCGACGCAAGGCACCATCAGCGAGACGACGATGGCGCGGTCGGGCCAGTCCTTCTTGACCTGCTTGATCTCGCGCAAATTGACCTGCAGGTCGCGGTCGGTGATCAGCTCGATGTTGTTGAGGCCGAGCAGTCGGCGGTCGGCGCCCCAGATCGCGCCATAGCGCGGGCCGTTGACGTTGACCACCGGTGGGCCTTCCTCGCCCAGCGTCTTCCACACCACGCCGCCCCAGCCGGCCTTGAAGGCGCGGATGACGTTGTAGGCCTTGTCGGTCGGCGGCGCCGAGGCAAGCCAGAACGGATTGGGCGACTTGATGCCGACGAAATTGTTTCTGATATCAGCCATGCTCATGCCCTCCCGTTCGAGGTCAGTGCCCGATTGATGCTCTCCGCAGCGTCGCGGCCCTGCGCGACCGCCGAGACGGTGAGGTCGTCGCCACCGAAGATGCAGTCGCCGCCGGCCCAGACCCTGGCAAGCGACGTGCGCCCTTCCGCATCCACCTTGATGCGGCCGGCTTCAAGATCGATCGATGCACCGCTGCCGTTGAGGGCTGCCGGCACAAAACTCTGTCCGATCGCCTTGAACACCTGGTCGGCAACGAGCGTCAGCGTCTCGCCGGTGCCGGCAAGCCTGTCGCCATTCATGGCGGTGTATTCGAGTTCGATGCCCGACACTTTGCCGCCCTCGGCGATCACCCGCTTCGGCTGCAGCCAGTGGCGGATGGTGACGCCATTGGCGGCGGCCAGATCCTGCTCGAACTCGGACGCATTCATGTGCTCCTGGCCGCGCCGGTAGCAGATCGTCACCTCCTCGGCGCCGAGCAGCTTCGACTGCACGGCCGCGTCGATGGCCGTCATGCCGCCACCGATGACGACGACGCGGCGGCCAACCGGCAGGCCGGAAAGGTCGCTGGCCTGGCGCAGCTCGGCAATGAACTCGACCGCGTTGATGACGCCGTCGGCGTCCTCGCCATCGGCACGCAGCGCATTGACGCCGCCAAGGCCCATGCCGAGAAACACCGCATCGTAATTGCGGATCAGATCCGACAGCTGATAGTCGCGGCCGAGGGCCTTGCCGTTCTGGATGTCGATGCCGCCGATCGCGGTCACGTAGTCGACTTCGGCCTGGGCGAAATCGTCGACACTCTTGTAGGCGGCGATGCCGTATTCGTTGAGGCCACCGGCCTTCGCGCGCGCCTCCAGAATGGTCACGTCATGGCCGTGGCGGGCGAGCCGGTGCGCGGCGGCAAGGCCGGCCGGCCCGGCGCCGACCACGGCGACAGTCTTGCCGGTTGGCTCGGCGCGCGGATAAAACTGCTTGTTCTCGCTCATGGCGACATCGGTGGCATAGCGCTGCAGGCGGCCGATCTGCACCGGCTTGCCTTCCGCCACTTCGCGCACGCAGACTTCTTCGCACAGCGTTTCGGTCGGGCAGACGCGGGCGCACATGCCGCCCAATATGTTCTGGTCGAAGATGGTCTTGGCCGAACCGATCGGATTGCCGGTCGAGATCTGGCGGATGAACAGCGGAATGTCGATCGAGGTCGGGCATGCGTTCATGCACGGCGCGTCGTAGCAGAAATAACAGCGGTCGGATTCGACCAGCGCCTCGTGGTGATCGAGCGGCGGATGCAGGTCGGAAAAATTATCCGCATACTGGTCGGCCGAGAGCCTGCCGCCCGCAATGCCTTCCCTGAATTGGCCTTCTGGCATCGTCAGTTCCCCCATGTTTTCTTTTGGGGAAGGCTAGCACGTTTTATTTTTTTATCAATTGGTCAATTTTCGGCGCAAGTCTCTGAAAAGGCTGGATAATAACATGATTTTTTTACTCATGTTATCGGAGCCGAGGCTGCTTTTACAGTGCGAGCGAATGGCCGGGTTCAAGCTTTCAGCCATGAATGGTCTTGACCTCCTCTGCGACCAGCTGCTGCAGTCGCCACAGATTGCGGTCATGGATGCCGAACCCTCGAGGTGGCTGACCGTGTTGTAGAGATATTCGGCGCCGGATCCGATATGCCCGCAGGCTCTGGCCAGCACGCTCGCCACTCTGTCCAACGGCTGGTTCAGCGACGTTCCCCTGCCCTTCACGCCGACCCAGAAGCCGAGCGCGCGCAGCTTACCTTGCGGCGTATGGACCGGCAGCCAGCGGACCGTCTCGATGCTTTCGTGGTCGCTGATCTCGCGCCGCAGCAGCCTTTCGATCTGCGCCGGCTTCTCGCCCTCCGGCAAGCGATAGATCACGCCGTTGCAGCGTCCGCCCCGCTCGAGCGCCATCATCAATCCAGGCTGCTCGGCGCTGCCGCGCCACCGCACCATGTCGAGGCAGAAGGACCGGTGCCAGCCAAAGGCCGTGGCGAGTTGTTGCTCAACCGACTCGAATTCCGGCTTCCAGATCAGCGACCCATAGGCGAACACCCATAGTGGTCCCTCATCGGCTTCATTGGACAGCCGCAAGGCAAGGTCTCGAAAGTCCTCGTCGTTCATGTCTGTCCAGCTCGGGTCCGGGCCGGGATCGGCCTCCTCCCGATGGCACAGTGCGACAAGCTCGGGCGTGAGCGACATCAAGCGCATGAACGACAACTCTTCATAGCCGTAGAGAAATCGAAAACCGCTGGGTGCGCAACCAGGGAACGCTTGGCACACACACCCATTGTTTTCCGGGCGGTGTCGGATTCCCGTCGTGAGGATCGTCCTATGATGGACGACGATCACGTATGAAAGGTGAGGAGACGGAAAATGCCAAAAGCCCCGATGCCCTTCTTCTGGTACGAATTGATGACATCAGATCTCGATGCCGCCGAGGCATTCTACACCCAAGTCATCGGCTGGACGGCGCAGCCCTTCGACAAGGCGCCCGGCATGCCGCGCTATGTCGTCATGAATGTCGGCGAACGTGGCGTCGGCGGCCTGATGACCTTGCCTGAGGATGCCGCTAAGATGGGTATGCCGCCCGCCTGGCTTGGCTATATCCACACCAGGGATGCCGACGCTGCCACGGCATCGCTGGAGAAAGCCGGCGGCACCGTTCACCGCCAGCCCGACGACATTCCGGGCGTCGGCCGCTTTGCCGTCGTCGCCGATCCGCAAGGCGCGACCTTCATGTTCCTGCAGCCGAACGGTCCCGACCAGCCTGTCGTGCCGGCCGGCACGCCGGGCCACATCGGCTGGCACGAGCTTTATACGAGCGACTGGAAAGCCGCGTTCGATTTCTATTCCGAGCAGTTCGGCTGGGTCGACGCCGGCGATTTCGACATGGGCCCGATGGGCACTTACCAGACCTTTACAGCCGGCCCCGAATCCGGCGGCGGCATCATGAACAAGCCCGAGCAGATTCCGGTCCCGGTCTGGCAGTTCTATTTCAATGTTCCGGCCATCGATGCGGCGGCCAAACGGGTGACCGACAATGGCGGCAAGATCCTGATGGGGCCGATGGAGGTCCCGGGCGGCAGCTGGATCGTCCAATGCCAGGACCCGCAGGGCGCGCATTTCGCCTTGATGGCGCCGGTCCGCTGACCGCGATCAACATCGCTGAAACAAAGCGCGGGCTTTCATCGGACTACCGATGAAGGCCTCTATCCCCTGCCTGGCGCCGTCTCATTCCGGCGCCAGCACCGCGACCTTCAGCTCAGCTTTTTTCGCGCCGCTGAACTGGACGGTGGCCGGGCCCGGTGCAAGCTTGAAGCGCACGCTCTTGCGGATGCCAGGGCATGTTTTCACGCCACTATAACCCGCCGACTTGATGGCCTGGCCGTCCTGGATGACATCGATCCAGGCCTCGCCCGAGAGACTTATCTGGATGGCTCCCTCGGATGGCACCTCCACGCTGGCGACGGCGCCAAACGTGTCCGATGCCGGCGCACGTTCCGGCGCTACCGCAAAACCGGCTTTCTCTACCGGCACCAGCGCCAGGTCCGCAGCCGCACCAACCGCCAGCGCCGCTCCGGACGGCGTTGCCGGTGCTGCGGCAAACAGGGTCTGCTCCCGCGTCACCGGCCACTTGAACGCCTCACAGCCGGCGTCCTCGGCCATGGCGAAGCTGGTGCCTGCGAGGATCGCGAAAAGGCTGATGACGACTTTTTTCATGGCAAAGGCCCCCACACATTCAGGATTGTTGTACACGCATCAATACAACCATAGAGATATTAATGCAACCTCGGCGAGAAAAATTTAATGGCAATTGGGAACATCCCAATCACCGATTGTTGACGGCAGGCCATACGAAGTGAATGGTCATTCCTGGGCGATAATCTATGGCCGGGCGGATTGAAAATGGAGTCATTATGAAGCTTTTCGAAAGCCTCTCCAGATACCAGCCGCAGGCGCTCGGCGTGTTGCGCATCATGACCGCGCTGCAGTTCATCGAGCATGGCAGCCAGAAACTGTTCAACTTCCCCGTCAGCGCCGATCACCACGCCCTTTCCGGGCTGACCATGACCGCCGGCATCCTCGAATTCGCCGGCGGCATCCTGCTGGCGCTCGGCCTGTTCACGCGGCCCGTAGCCTTCCTTCTGGCCGGCGAAATGGCGATCGCCTATTTCATGGCGCACATGCCGCGCGACTTCTTCCCGGTCAACAATGGCGGCGATTCGGCGATCTCTTTCTGCTTCATCTTCCTCTATCTGGTGTTTGCCGGCGCCGGCGCCTTCGCGCTGGACAACCGCCGCAGCGCCTGACGTCTTGAAAGGGATGCGCGCTCGGGCGCGCCCTTGGAGCCACACGTTGATGGCCTGACCCTGGGCGAGATCGCACGCCTGCAATTGTACGGTTTTAACCCTACGTCCGATCTCGTTGACTCCTTCCGACTGGGAGGCATTTTTGTTTCTCATGGCCGGATGCACGCTTCAATTACTGATAGACCGCGGCACTAAGATCACGATGCATTGTGCCCATTGCAGTTACACCCAAGCGCTCGATCTTGAGTTGTTGCGCAACAGGTACGGACCGGAAGCCTCGGCAATGCCAGCTGACCTATTGCCGAAGATGAGATGCCGGGTGTGCGGCAGGCCGCACTGTGGGTCTCAGCTACGCTCCCGATCTCGCAAGCATTGCCGACATGGGCCGCAGCCTTGCTGATGCAAGGCCCGGTGATGGCCACTAGTCGCGGCTGTAGCCGCAGGCATCTCTGCGGGAGTCAGGCACGTATCCGTTCGAAATTGGCGTCGAAAAGCGGCACCGCCTGCATGCGTGCCGTATGGCGCTTGCCCAGCAGTTCGATTTCGAAGCCGTCGCTCTCATCTGCGATCTCCTTCGGCACATAGCCGACGGCGACGGACTTCTTCGAATGATGTGCATAGCCGCCCGACGTCACCCAGCCGCGCACGGCGCCATCGAACCAGATCGGCTCGTCGCCAATGACATCGGCATCGTCGGCATCGACGATAAAGGCGCGCAGGCGCAATTTGCCGCCCTGCCTGCGCTCGGCCAGCGCCGCGGCCTTGCCGATGAAATCGGCGTCCTTGCCGTAAGCAACGAAGCGGTCGAGCCCCGCTTCCAGCGGCCCGTAGATCGGCCGGTACTCGCGCCCCCATGAGCCGTAATTCTTGTCCAGCCGCAGCGCATTGAGCGCGCGCGAGCCGAACAGGCCGATGCCGAATTCCTCGCCCGCCGCCATCAGCGCTTGATAAGCGGCGCGCTGATATTCCGGCGCCACCCAGATCTCGTAGCCGAGATCGCCGGTATAGCTCACACGGCCGACCAGGCACGGCGCCATGCCGATATCCATCCGGCCAATGGCCATGAAGGAAAATGCCGCATTGGAGACATCCGAGCGCGTGGCCTTTGCCAGCACATCCCTCGCCTTCGGGCCGGCGATCGACAGGCCGGTGAGCTTCGCGCCCAGCGCCTCGATGCGGACCGATCCGTCGTCAGGCAGATGCTTCTCGAACCAGCGCATATGGTATTGCTCGGCGATGCCGGAGCCGGCGAGGAACCAGCCGTCCTCCCCGAGATTGGCCAGCGTGAAGTCGCCGATCAGCCTGCCGTCTTGCTTCAGCATCGGCGCCAGCGTCATGCGGCCGGGTTTCGGCAGTTTGCAGGCAAGCATCCGGTCGAGCCAGGCCGACGCTCCCTCGCCCGTCGCCTTGTATTTGGCGAAGCTCGAAATCTCGGACAGGCCGACGCTGTCGCGTACCGTCGCGACCTCCTTGGCGACCTGCGTAAAGTCGCTCGAGCGGCGCCACGAGAATTCGTCCTTGACGCCTTCCGGTGCGTACCACAGCGGCACTTCCAACCCATAGGCAACGCCCCATTGCGCACCCCCAGCAGACAGCAGATCATAGATCGGCGTCGTCTTCAGCGGCCGCCCGGCTGGCAGCTCCTCATTGGGGAAGCGGATCGAAAAGCGCCTGGAATAATTCTCGCGCACCTTGGCGTTGGTATAGGCCATCGTCGCCCAGTCGCCGTAGCGCGCGACATCCATCGCCCAGATGTCGGCGCCGGGATCGCCCTCGATCATCCAGTTCGACAAAGCGAGGCCGACGCCGCCGCCTTGCGAAAACCCGGCCATGACACCGCAGGCGACCCAGAAGCCCGGCAGGCCACGCACCGGCCCGACCAGCGGGTTGCCGTCCGGCGCAAAGGTGAAAGGCCCGTTGATGATCTGCTTGATGCCGGTGTTCTGGAAGGCGGGGAAATGGCGGAAGCCGACCTCCAGCGACGGCGCGATGCGGTCGATGTCCGGCTCCAGCAATTCATGGCCGAAATTCCATGGCGTCTGGTATTCGGACCACGGCTTGTTGGCCTTCTCATAGGTGCCCATCAGCATGCCGCCGCGCTCCTGGCGCAGGTAAAGCTCGCCGTCGAAATCGACCGCATGGATGATCTCGGTGCCGGTCTTGGCGTTCCAGGCGGCGACCTCAGGCATGTCCTCGGTGATCAGGTACATGTGCTCCATGGCAAGCACCGGCAGTTCCAGACCAACCATGCGGCCGACCTCGCGCGCCCACAGGCCGCCGGCATTGACGACATGCTCGGCCACCACCTCGCCCTTGTTGGTGATGACGCGCCACAACCCGTCAGGACGCCGCACGATGTCCTCGACCTTGGTGAAGCGCTCCACTTCCGCCCCAAGTTTCCGCGCGGCCTTGGCATAGGCATGGGTAACGCCTGAGGGATCGAGATGGCCGTCCTCCTTGTTCCTGACGGCGCCGACGAACTGCTTGGGATCGAGCAGCGGCATCAGCTGGGCCGCTTCGTTGGGCGAGATCTCCTCGAGCTCGATGCCGAGATAACGGCCCTTGGCGACGACGCCGCGCAGCCAGTCCAGCCGCGCCTCGGTTGCCGCCAAAAGCACGCCACCGGTCAGATGCACGCCGGTCGCCTGGCCGGAAAGCTCCTCGATCTCCTTGTAGAGGTTGATCGTGTATTTCTGCAGCTTGGCGACGTTGGGGTCGCCGTTGATGGTGTGCATGCCGCCGGCCGCGTGCCAGGTCGAGCCGGACGTCAATTCGTCGCGCTCCAGCAGGACAACATCGGTCCAGCCGTGGCGGGCGAGATGGAACAGCACGGAGCACCCGACGACGCCACCGCCAATGACCACGACCTTTGCATGCGATTTCATGAGTTTTGCTCTGTTATCAGTGAGTTGGATGGGTGAGTGGATTCAAGCTGGGAACGATCACGGCTCGCCCTGCCCGATCGCTTCCTTGCGCCTGGCCATGTAAGCCTCCAGCGCCTCGCGCACGGCGATATCCATCACCGGCTCGACATAGTCTTCCAGCGCCTTCTTCCACAGCCGCGTCGCGCGCGCCGTCGCGTCGAGCCCACCGGCTTCCTGCCAGGCCTCGTAATTCTGCCAGTTGGACAGCATCGGCTGGTAGAAGGCGGTGGCGTAGCGCTCCAGCGTGTGCGGTTCGCCGAAGAAATGGCCGCCGGTCGGCACCGCGCCCAGAGCCTCGACGGCAAGCTCCGCCTCATTGACCTCGATCGGGCGCAAGAACTCCATCATGTGCTGGATCATCTCGACGTCGATGATCAGCTTCTCGAACGACGCCGTCAGCCCGCCCTCCTGCCAGCCAGCGGCGTGGTAGACGAGGTTGCCGTGGCCGAGCACCGCGCCCCACAGCGCCATCAGCGTCTCATAGGCGCCCTGTGCATCGGCGGCGTTGGAAGCCGAGCCCGGTGTCGTGCGGTAGGGCAGCCCGTATCGCCGCGCCAGTTGCCCCGACGCAATATTGGCCTTGGTATTCTCAGGCGTGCCGAAGGCCGGCGCGCCGGACTTCATGTCGACATTCGAGGTGAAGGCGCCATACATGACCGGCGCGCCCGGACGGACAAGCTGCGTCAGCACGACGCCGAACAGCGCCTCGGCGTTCTGCTGCGCCAGCGCGCCGGCGAGCGTCACGGGGCTCATCGCCCCCATCAGCGTGAACGGCGTCACCGCCACCGACTGGCCGAATTCGGCCATGGTCATCAGTCCTTCGGCCATCATCTCGTCGAAGCGGCGCGGCGAGTTGACCGAGATGATCGTGGTGATGCCGGGATCGTCGCGCATCTGGTCGAGCGTCAGCCCGCGCGAAATCGCCATCATCTCGATGCCGTCAAGCGCCCTGCCCCGGCCGATCGCCGAGACATGGAAACTCTTGTCGGTCAGCGTCAGATTGGTGAAGTAGGTGTCGAGATGGCGGGAATTGGCCGGCAGCTCCACCGGTGCGCAGACCTGGTTGCCCAGCATGTGGATGCAGTTGAAATGCTGCGCCAGCCGGGTCAGGTCCGCATAGTCGCTCAAATTGCCGGCGCGGCGGCCGCGCTCCATATCGTGCACATTCGGCGGCCCGGCAACGAGCGTGAAATTGATGGTGTTGCCGCCCAGATGAACCGCGTTGGCCGGATTGCGCGGCGTCAACACATAGCTGGACTGCGTGGTCTTCAGCACGTCTTCGATCAGGCCGCGATCGATGCGGACATTCGCCGATGCATGATCGACCCTGGCGCCAGCCTTCTCGAACAGCGACAGCGCCCGCGGGCTCATCACCTCGATGCCGAAATTCTCCAATATGTGCATCGACGCCTGATGGATCTGCTCGATCTGGTCGGGCGACAGCATGGCCATTGGCGGATAGGGATTCGTCACCCGCCTGAGCGGCAGTTGCGGGATGGCCGACGGGCCCCTGTTGCTGGTGCGCTCGGCGCCGCGTTTGCGTCTTGGTTCGTTCATGCCCGGCATCAAAGCCCCGGCAAACCGGGCAAGCTGTCAGAAATACGCCGTTTGCGGGCGTGATTTTAGCCACGGCGGCATTTCTGCAATATCTATTTAGAGAAAGCGACGAAACACGTCGGATTACTGACACAAATTCCCTCAAGCGACTGCCTGGGCGAAGCGTTAACGGACGCTGCAAGATTCCCTTTATGATTTCGGCCTATTGCTGCGCCAATGCGTAGTTCGAGTTTTAGTAAAATTGGTGCGGTTTGCGTGCTGCTGGCGCTTTCGGCCTGCGCCACGCCGCCCAGCCACATCAACAATGTCTGTGCCGTCTTCGACCAGAATGACGGCTGGTTCGACAACTGGCAGTCGGCCGCCGAGCGCGCCCAGCAGAAATACGGCATCCCCGTTCCCGTGCTGATGGCGACGGTGCGCAAGGAATCCGGTTTCAAGAGCAATGCAAGGCCGCCGCGCACCAAACTGCTCGGTTTCATTCCGTGGAAGCATGTCTCGTCGGCCACCGGCTTTTCGCAGGCGCTGGACGGCACCTGGTCGCAATATCAGCGCGAGACCGGCAACTGGGCGGCCCGGCGGTCGAAATTCGCCGACGCCGTCGACTTTGTCGGCTGGTATCATTCCAAAACGGCAGACACGTATGGCGTCGCCCGCAACGACACCTACAACCTCTATCTCGCCTATTATCTCGGCTGGACCGCCTATGGCCGCGGCAACCGGGGCGATGCCGGCGTCCAGGGCTATGCCCGGGCCACCGACAAGATGGCGCGGGACTACGCGCAGCAACTGAGCGAGTGCGGCAACTGAACTAATTCCGGGCATGAGCATTTCAACCACCCGCTGATGGACGGCATGCCTTGCCGACTAGCGGTAAACGCTCATCGCTTCGTCATCCACGGGCGGAGCAAGGAGCGCAGCGACGCAGCGCAGACCCCTGGAGCTGCTCCGCAGCCCAAGGGATCCATGCCGCGACTTCAAATCGCCGCCGCGGGCAGAAATTGTGCTCCGCTGCGCCCTCGGCTGAGGTCGCGGCATGGATCCCGGGGTCTCCGCGACGGAGCTTCGCTCCTGCTACGCCCTAGGATGACGAAGTTTGGGGAGGCTCCAGCCAATCCCGAATGCCAGCGATGGTCCACCGAGGGAAGACATCTTGCTGCCGACAGATCCCCAACCCTGCCAAATCCTCTGTTCCAGCGCGGCTAGTCGCGAAGCGCATTGACCGTTTCGAGATCGACCATCGGCCCGCCGGGCCGCGACGAAAGCAAGGGAATGCCGTTGCGCTCCCCGCCCGCCTGCGGCGGACGCAGCGAACGGCGAACCAGATCGGAAATGACTTCGCCCACACTGCGATCCTGCTGCCGCGCCATAGCTTTGGCGGCAAGAAGGACATCGTCATCGATTGCAAGTGTCGTTCTCACAATTCGCCCTCCCTCCAAGCATCAAACATCACGCATCACATGGCGCAGCATATGAAATTGCGTGATGCCGGTCAGTTCGATTTCCTGGGCTTGCCCGGCTTTGGAGAACGGCCGGTTTCCGAAACCTCGTCGCGGACCTCGTGACGGCGGGCTTTCGAAACGGCTTCGGCCTCCTCGGCAGCCTGCCCCACCGCATCGGCTGCCGCGCTGCCCGTCTTGCCGCGCGGACGCTTCGGTGGCGTGCCGGCAAAACCGGGGCCGTCGCCATGCGGCGCGTCTTCCGGCAAACCCTCATGCGCGGCGTGTTCCTTGTCGAACTTGATCACCGGCTCCATCTTGGCCAGCACGTCGTCGGAGAGCCAGCACAGGCTCATATGGCCGCCGCCGAGATGCTTGACCGGTGGCACCTTGGTCTCGCAAAGATTGTCAGGCACCAGCTTCTTGTAGCCGCAGCGGGTCTGGAACGGGCAGCCGGACGGTGGGTTCATCGCCGAGGGAATGTCGCCCTCCAGCACGATGTGCCGCTTGACCACGCTGGTGTCAGCGATCGGGATCGCCGACAGCAGTGCCTCGGTATAGGGATGGTAGGGCGGCGCGAAGATCTGGTCGGTCGTGCCTTGCTCGACAATATAGCCGAGATACATGACCACGACGCGGTCGGCGATGTAGCGCACGACCGACAGATCATGGCTGATGAACAGCATTGTCGTCTTGTTCTTGCGCTGGATGTCCATCAGCAGTTCGGTCACCGCCGCCTGCACCGAAACGTCGAGCGCCGACACCGGCTCGTCGGCCACCACCACCTTGGCGTCGCCGGCAAAGGCGCGCGCCACGCCGATGCGCTGCTTTTGGCCGCCCGATAGCTGGCGCGGCTTGCGGGTTTCGAATGCCCGCGGCAGCTTCACCAGGTCGAGCAGCTCCAGCATGCGCTTGCGGCGATCGGCAACCGTCTTGCCGACGTTGAACTTCTCCAGCGTGCGGATGATCTGCGAACCGACCGAATGACTGGGATTGAGCGTGTCGAACGGATTCTGGAACACCATCTGGATCGACGACACCGTGTCGACGCTCCGTTTCTCGATGCCGGTCGACTGGATTTCCGTGTTGCCCAGCGTCACCGTGCCGGCACTTGCCGTCTCCAGCCCGAGCAGCACCTTGGCCAGCGTCGACTTTCCGCAGCCGGATTCGCCCACGATGGCAACCGTCTCGGATTCGCGCGCCATGAACGAGATCGTCTCGTTGGCCTTGACGACGCGGCCCTCGCTCGAGCCGAACACCTCGTTGCCGCCGACCCTGTAGTATTTTCTGAGGTCCTCGATCTTGAGCACCGGCGCACCGGGCACGACGCGCTCATTGACCTTCTTGGCGCCGGGCGGCAGCGCCTCCCAGTCGATCTCATTGAAGCGCACGCAGCGCGAGAAATGGCCTTCGTGACCAGCGACCTCGATCATCGGGATTTCGGCGGCGTTGCAGACGCCCTCGACGAAATGGTGGCAGCGCGGGCCGAAATTGCAGCCCTTGGGCCGCTCGTGCGGCAGCGGCAGTTGGCCGGGAATCGAGATCAGCGGCCGTGAGTTCTTGTCGGCGCCCGGCAGCGGGATCGAGCGGAACAGCCCTTGCGTATAGGGATGGCGCATCCGGTCGAACACATCCTTGATCTTGCCGGTCTCCACCGCCTCGCCCGAATACATCACAGTGATGCGGTCGCAGGTCTCGAGGATCAGGCCGAGATTGTGCGACACGAAAATCATCGACGTGCCGAACTTCTCGCCCAACCCCTTGACTAGGTCGACGATGCCGGCCTCCACCGTCACGTCGAGCGCCGTCGTCGGTTCGTCGAGCAAAAGCAGCGCCGGCTTCGACAGCAGCGCCATGGCGATGACGATACGCTGCTGCTGGCCGCCCGAAAGCTGGTGCGGATAGGAGCGCATCATGCGCTCGGGATCGGGCAGCTTGACCGAGCGCACCATTTCGATCGCGCGCTTATAGGCCTCTTCCTTCGACACCTTGTCGTGGATCAGCGGCACTTCCATCAACTGCTGCCCGACTTTCATCGCCGGGTTCAGGCTGGCCATCGGCTCCTGGTAGATCATCGCGATCTTGTTGCCGCGAATTGAGCGCAACTCCTCGTCGGAGAGCTCGCCCATGTCCTTGCCCTGGAACTTGATCTTGCCGCCGACGATCTTCCCGATGTTGGAGAGGTCGCGCATGATGCCGAGCGACACGGTCGACTTGCCGCAGCCGGATTCGCCGACGATGCCCATCGCCTCGCCCGGCATGACGGTGCAGGAGAAATCCATGACCGCCGGAATCTCGCCCTTGCGGGTGAAGAAGGAGATCGACAGGTTCTCGATCTCGATGATCGGCGCGTTGGCCGGCCCATTGGTTGGCGTGGCGGGATCTCGAACTGCCTCGTTCATGGGTCGCTCCAATCCTGGTTCTTCTAGGCCTGTTTCTCTCAGGCGCATCGGGTCGAAACCCGAGATCAGTCTTTCATCGATTGTTCGCGCAGCGAGTCGGCGAGCAGGTTCAAGCCCAGCACGAACGACATCAGTGCGATCGTCGGCGGCAACGCCGGGTGGATGAAGGAGCGCAGCAGGCGGCTGGCGTCCTTGATCGCGGTGCCCCAGTCAGGACTTTCCGGCGCCAGGCCAAGGCCGAAATAACCGAGCGTGCCGAGCAGGATCGTGGTGTAGCCGATGCGCAGGCAGGCGTCGACGATCAGTGGCCCGCGCGCATTGGGCAGGATCTCCCACAGCATGATGTACCAGGGCGATTCACCGCGCGTCTGCGCCGCCGCCACATAATCGCGCGTCTTGATGTCCATCACCAGGCCACGCACGATGCGGAACACGCCGGGGCTGGAGGCGAACACCACCGCCACGAAGATATTGAGCTGGTTGGGGTCGATATGCACGATCTTCAGCGGATCGGCGTCGAAGACCAGGCCGGCATAGATCCAGCCGCCGAGGATCAGGGTGATGCCGAGCAGGATGTAGAGCCGGTCGGGCCGGTTCTTGTAGCGGGTCCAGAACAGCACGCTGAAAAAGATGATCGGGAACAGGAAGAAGACGCCGGCCATGCCATAGGGGATCGGCGTGTCCATGATGCCCGGCGTCACCAAAAGGTAGAACAGCAGGATGACCGGGAAGGCGAGCACGAGGTTGGCCAGGAACGACAGTACGGTGTCGATCTTGCCGCCATAATAGCCGGCCGGCAGGCCGAGCGTGATGCCGACCATCAGCGCGAACCCGGTTGCCGCAGGCGCGATGATCAACACGATCTGGCTGCCATAGACCATGCGCGAAAACACGTCGCGCGCCAGCTTGTCGCCGCCGAACAGATAGGTCAGCCCCGATTTCGGTTCGACGGCGCCCGGCAGCACATCCTTCATGATGGGAATCTGGGCCAGCGGGTCGAAGGGAGAAATGGTCGCGGCGAAGATCGCCGTGAACAGCCAGAACAGGCAGATGCCGACGCCGACGATGCCGACACCGCTGTCGAACAGCTGGCCGTAGAGCGCCAGCTTCTTCTTGTAGGCGAAGCTCGCGCCCATGACGATGACGAGCGCGATCCAGACCGGCCAGAAGCGCGACAGCACTTCGAGAACGATGGTGAAGCCACTGATGTATTGAACCGGCATCCGCTTCGCTCCCTACTGAACTCTGATACGCGGATTGAGAAATGCGTAGCCGACATCGGAAATGAGCTGCGTGATCAGGACGATGAACACCGAGACCAGCGAGCAGCCGAGCAAAAGGTCGATGTCGTTGTTGCCGGCCGCCTCGACCAGCGTGTAGCCGAAGCCCTGGTAACGGAACATCACCTCGACGATGACGACGCCCGTGAGCAGCCAGGGGAACTGCAGCATGATGACGGTGAACGGTGCGATCAGCGCGTTGCGCAAGGCATGTTTGACCACGACGCTGCCGAAGGAAAGACCCTTCAACCTGGCAGTGCGGATATATTGCTGCGTCATCACTTCGACCATCGAAGCACGCGTCATGCGGGCGATGTAGCCGATGCCGTAGATCGCCAGCGTCATCACCGGCAAAGTGAAATTGTAGAAGGTGATGCCTTGGCTGGCCGAAGCCGCCGAGCCGTTCAGCCAGCCGAGCCATGAGGCGAAGATGACGGTGAAGATGACGCCCGACACATATTCAGGCGTCGCCGTCGAGGCGATCGACGCCACGGACAGCACCCGGTCGGTTCGCGACCCCTCGCGCATGCCGGCCAGAATGCCGATCAGCAGCGAGATCGGCACCATCACCACCAGCACCCAGAACATCAGGATGCCCGTAGCGCCGAGTGCCGGAAACAGCTTTGAGGCGACGGTCGCCTTGAACTTGGTCGAGCAGCCGAAATCGCCCTGGAAAACGCCGGCGAAGGTCGGCACGAGCGGATCGTTGCAGAAGGAGAAACGCTGCGCCGGCTTGCCGGTCGCCGGGTCTGTAACAGGTTGCTTGGGCACCACGCCCAGCCACTGCCCATAGCGGACGAAGAAGTTCTGCCGGTAGCCATGGTTGACCAGCCAGCTCTCGAGCTGCTCGGCCGACGTATGCATTTCGGTCTGGCTGATCGCCAGCTTCTTCAGATTGGGTTCGAGGTTGATCAGGAAGAAGACGACCATGGTCAGGCACAGCATCGTCAATGCCATGGTGCCAAGACGCCTGATAACGAAGGAAAGCATGGCGGCCCCCTGCCGATGGGTTGGGGTTTGAGCCGGCTATGAAAGCCAACCCTGCCGTAACCGGCGGGGCTGGCTCTCAAACAGGCCTTCGGATGCGATCAACCCTGTTTTTGTTGCATGGCCTTGCCCGCGAGTCCGCAACTTTTTTGAGAAAGTGCGGACCAGCAGGGACGGACGATGCAAAGAGCAAGGGAAGGGAGCGAGCCCCTTCCCCCATGTCGATGCGATCAAGCCTGCTCGAGCCAGACCTTGCCGTAGTCGCGCTCGAAGGTCGGGTGCATCTTGTAATTCTGCACCGCCTTGACCGAGTGGCTGTAGAGCTTGCGCCAGTACGGCTGGATCATGATGCCGGAATCCTGCAGGATCTGCTCGATGTCCTTCATCATTTCCTTGCGCTTGGCGGCGTCGGCAACGGCGAGCGCCGCATTGAGCTTGGCATCCCAGTCCGGATTCGACCAGCCGGCCTCGTTCCAGGCCTCGCCGGTGCGATAGGCGATGGCCAGAACCTGGACGCCGAGCGGGCGCATGTTCCAGTTGGTCATCGACAGCGGATACTTCGTCCAGTCGTTCCAGAACGTCGAACCCGGCAGAACGGTGCGCTTCACCTTGATGCCGGCGTCGCGCAGCTGGGCGGCGATCGCATCGCCGGTGTTCTTGTGCCAGTCTTCGTCGACAGTGATCAGCTCGTGTTCGAAGTCGGCCTGGCCGGCTTCCGCCATCAGTGCCTTTGCCTTGGCCGGGTCACGGGCAACCTTGGGCAGCTCGTAATATTCCGGATGGATCGAGCAGACATGGTGGTTTTCGGCGACCGAACCGGCATTGCCGTAGCCGAGCTGCAAGACGACATTGTTGTCGACCGCAAGCTGCAGCGCGTTGCGCACCTTCTGGTCGCCATAGGGCTTGTTGTTGACGTTGGTGCGGCAGACGATGGTCGACGCGGTGACGATCTCCGACTTCACCAGGTCCATGCCGTCTAGGATCGACACGTAGTCGGCCGAAGTCTCGAAATTGGTGTGCACTTCGCCGGCTTCGAAAGCGCTGACCATGGCTGCCGGATCGGTGCCGTAATCGATGAATTCCAGGCCATCGAGGAACACTTCGCCATCCCACCACTTGTCGTCGGTGCGGCGCTTGTAGACCACCTTCTGACCGACATCGTAGGAGACGAGTTCGAACGGACCGGTGCCGATCGGGCAGGCCTTGAAGTCGCCGCCCTTCTCATCGAAGGTCTTGTGGACGATGAGGCCGGGATAGTCGCACATGTTCGGAATCAGCGCGATGTCCGGCTTGGTGAGCTTCAGCACGACCGTGTGGTCGTCCGGCATGGTCACGGCGCTTTCGTCGAGCTTGTCGTCCTTGACCAGCGAGCCAAGACGGCCTGGCATGGAATTGCCTTCGGCTTTCTTGTCGGCCCAACGCTTCAGGTTGAAGACGACGTCGGCGGAGGTGAAGGCATCGCCATTCGACCAGGTGACGCCCTTGCGCACATGCAGCGTGTACTGCGTGGCATCGTCGTTGACGTCCCAGCTTTCCAGCAGATAAGGGCGGAACGTGTATTCGGACGTGTACTTGACCAACGGCTCGAGCGCCTGGCGCTCGGCATTGGCGATTTCCGACCAGTCGGCCTTGCGCGGGTCCTTGGGATCCTTGATCCACTGGGCGATCTTCAGCGTGCCGCCCTTCTTGCCCTTTACCTCTTCGGCCTTCGCCGGCGTCGGATCGGCGAGGCCGAGCAAGCCGTAAGCCATTGCCGTCGATGCACCGAAGACGCTGGCCATGGCCAAGAATTCGCGGCGATCCACCTTGCCTGCCTTGGCTTCTTCGGCCATGGCCAGGATGTGATCCGGAACGCGATCGCCATTACTCTTATAAATTGTCATGACTTAACTCCCATTGTTGGCTTTCCGCCTTTTAACATTCCGCATCCAGGCCATGATGTCAAAGACGGCGTGGATTGAGAACATGTTAGGGAATGTGCAACTTTGAAAGGGGAGCGGTTCGCGTGATAACGACAGTCTTGGCGCAAATTTGCTACTGTCCGACGGATTCTTCTGGAATCTCGGTAGTCGATTAAACTGAGACATTTACTCCAGCCCGGACAGCGCCAGAATCGATCCATCATGAGGCCAAAAGTCCTGCCGAACTATCAGTATTCCTTCTCGTAGAAGATGCCGCCCTTGGCTTCGCCGGCATCGTTGGCCTCGCCGCGCAGCTTGACGCCGCGCCCGACATTGAGGTCGATCGTAGCCTTGCCCGAGCCCGGCTTGTCGCCTTTCTGGATCGTGACATAGGTGCGGTCGTTGAGGTATTTGCCCGCCGAAACCGCCGTGCCGCCCTGGTCGTCGGTGGTGACGTCGAGGTCGTCGACACCAATGGCGCTGCGCAGGTTTTCGAGCAGCGACGTCGAGCCGCCGACGCCGGCCAGTTGCCCGGCGGCCTCGGCCAACTGGGCGATCTGCAGCGGCGACAGATTCGACATCGAGCGGCCGAAGATCAATTGCGCCAGCACCTCGTCCTCGGGCAGCGCCGGCACCGAGGAGAAGGTGAACTTCGGATTGGTCGCCTCGCCCGACACCACGATGGTGACGGTGGCGCCGGTCGTCGTCGTGGTCGCCGTCAAATTGAGATAGGGCACCAGCGAGCCGGAAAATCCGACCGTGCCTTCGGTGAAGGTCAGCCGCTTGCCGAGAATCGACAGCCGTCCGCGCTGCAGGGTGAAGGTGCCGACCGCTTGCGGCGACGAGGCCGGGCCGGTCAGCTTCAGCGAGCCGCCAAGTTCGGCATCGACGCCCCTGCCCTGGATGAAGATCTGGTTCGGCGCGTTGACCGTGACATCGAGTGCAAGGCCGCTACCGCCGCCCTTGCCGCTGGTCGTCGGCGGCCGCAGCGCCTTGTCCTGCGCCTTTACCGCACCTGGCGCGTTCTTGTGCTTGACGTCGAGCGCCGCCAGCGAGCCCGGCAATTTGTCCGGAACGGTGATCACCGTCTTGGCGAGGTTGACGGTGCCGGCAATGACCGGTGCGGAGGTCAGCGGTCCCTTGATCGTAAGGTCGCCGCCGAGATTGGCGGTCACCACCCTTCCGTCCGTATAGCGGCCGTCGACCAGCTTGATCGACAAATCGGCCGGAAAACCCTGCGCCGGGTTGATGCCGACCGTGCCGCTGGCCGACAGGCTGCCGCGCGTCGACAGCGTTCCGGTCAACCGGTTGATCCTGGCGACGCCGCCGGCAATCGAGACATCGGCGGCGAGATCGTTGACGGCGAGGCCGGAGCGCGCATCGACAAGGCGCGCACCCGAGGTGCTGACGCTGCCGCCGATGACGGGCGATGTCGCGGGACCGCGCACCTGCACGTTGACATTGGCGGTTCCGGACAGCGACAGGCCCTGCGCGGCAAGCTTCTGGCTGAGCAGGCCGAACGGCACGACGCCATTGAAGTCGAGCACCAGTGCCGGCGTGCCGGCCGTCGTCACGGTGCCGCCGCCCTTGACGCCAAGGCCGGCTCCATCGCTGACATTGGCATTGAAGGTCAGTTTGTTGGCGCCGAAGGTGCCCGACGAGGAGACACTGACCGCACCGACACCGGCACCGCGGGTCTGCGAGGTCTGCACGCCCGCCGCGTCGAGATTGAAGGCAATGGCGGGATTTGCCGGCGCGCCCGTCACCTTGACCGTGCCTGAGATCGAGCCGGCGGCATCGAGCCCCGGCGAAAAACTGTTGGCGAGCGACATCGGCACCCGCGCCAGCGTCGCATTGATGTCGAGCGCCGTGCCGACCTTGCCGGTCACCGTCGCCGTGCCACCGCCAAGGTTGAGCACCAGCCGGTCCAGCGTCGTCGTGCCATTGGCGATGCTGACGGTCGAGGCCTGGGCAATGGCCGCCTTGATGCCCTGGACGGTCGCCTGGCCGGAGGCAAGCTCGATAGTTGTCGTGCCGTTGGCCACTTTCACCCGGCCGGCGGCCCGCGCCGGAATGCCCTTGACGGTTGCGCCGCCGGCGAAGCCGGTCCAGTCGCCGTCGCGCTTTAAGTCGACATCGATGCCGCTGATCACGGTGCCGCCCGAAATGACGGTGTCGGCGCGGATCTTTCCGGAGATCACGGGCGCCGCCAGATAGTTGGCGACCAGCGCATCGATCGAGACGGCTTTCGCCTGCAGGTCGCCGCGCGTGATCGACGCTGTCGCCGCCTTGATGGCGACCTGCGGTGCGGTGCCGTTCTTCGAAAAGGCGATCGTGCCGCGCACGTCGCCTTCGGCCTTTTCCAGGGCAAGTGCCGCCAGCGGGCCGATATCGGGCAGGTCGAGCGCGATGGTGCCGACCGGCACGAACTTCTCGTCCAGCGCCAGATCGCCGGAAATCCTGTTCTTGCCGAGCGACAGCAGCAGGCCGTTGATGGCGCTCTTGCCGTCCGCCGTCGCCAGCACCGCACTGCCTTGCAGCGCCTGGCCGGCGACATTGCCGGTCAGTTGCACATTCGCCGCCGGATTGGCGGCGTCGGCCTTGCCGGTGGCGGTCAGCTTCAACCCGGTGATCTCTCGCGCCGCCACGAGAAGGCGGTCGCTGTCGACCGTCAGTGACAGATCCGGCGCAGTGGCCGGCCCCTGTGCGTTCAACGCAAAGGCGATGGCGCCCTTGGCATCCTTCGACAGCAGCGAGATGTCGCTCAGCGCGCCCTTGATGTCGGCGGCCACCTTGTTGTCGGCAAGGCTGGCTTGCCCGTCGGCGGTCAGCGCACCCGAGGTCAACTTCAATCCGCCTATGTTGATGCTGCCGTTGGGGTCGCGCTTCAGCGTGGCGCTGATCTCAGCGCGTTCGCCAAGCATGCCGCGCGCCGCCGCCGGCAAGGCCGACGATGGGGCATCCGCCTTCAGGTTGAGGTCTATGGCACCGTCTCGCAGCGATACCTGGCCGGCGACCTGGCTGTTCAGCGCATCGCTCTTGAGCGAGCCGCTGTCGATGGCAAACAGGTCGGCCGTCAGGCGGCCGCTGACGGCTGCCGTGACCTTGCCGGCGATCAGCGGCGCGATCACCGGATTGTTGAGACCGACCTTGTCCACCGACACCGTGCCGGAAACCGGCCCTGCACGGTTCTTGAGATCGAACGCATCCGAATGCAACGCCATGGCAAGCCCCTCCACCCTCGCCGGGCTGGTGACGATCGAGGGCAGGATCGCCGAGACATCCAGGCGGGCCCGCGTGCTCTCGCCCGCCACCTTTGCCGACAAGGACTGGATCTCGATCTTGACCGGGCTCTCGGCGCTGCCGACAGTCAGGGGCAGGCTGGGGCCGGATGAGATGAGATCGAGCACAAAATCGCTGGCGCCGTTCGGGTTGAGGGTGCCGGTTGCCTTGCCGGAAACCTTGTCGCCGGTCAGCGTCACCTGATCGAGCACCACGCCGCCGGCAATCGTGTAGCTGCCGGCCGCATCGACGGCGAGCGGTCCGAGCCCGGCCTGCCGGGTCTGGCTGGTTTCGATGCCGGCCAGTTGCGCATTGAAGCGGACATCGGGAGCGGCCGGCGGTCCGGTCACACCAGCCGTGCCGCTGAGCGTGCCCACAGCATCGAGGCCGGGCGAAAATCCATTGGCGAGCGCCGCGGGCAGCGCCGAAAATTGCGCCGCGAGATCGAGCGTCTGGCCAGCTGTCCCGGACAAGGTCACCGAGCCGCCGCCGACGTCGAGCGCCAGCCTTTCGATGCTGGTCGTGCCGTTGGCGATGCTTAGTGTCGACGCCTGGGCGATTGCCGCCTTGATGCCGCGAACCGTCGCCTCGCCCGAGGCAATCTCGATGCTCGTCGTGCCGTCGGCGATCTTCACCCGGCCGGCAGCGGTCGCCGGAATGCCCGCTATGGTGGCGCCGCCGGTAAAATTGGTCCAGTCGCCATCACGCTTCAGGTCGACGCCGATGCCGCCGATTTCCGTGGTCCCGGAGGTGACGCTGTCGGCCTTGATCGTACCCGCGATCGCCGGCGCCTTGAGATAATTGGCGATCAGCGCATTGACGGTGATGGCCTTGGCCGTCACCTCGCCACGCGCGATCGATGTGCTCTTCGCATCGATCGCAACGGAGGGCGCGTCGCGATCCCCCGCGAAGCGGATGGTTCCGTCGATGTCTCCCGTTATCGCCTGGCCGGCAAGTGCGGCCAGCTGGTCAATGGCAGGTGCATCGAGCGTCAGCGTGCCGAGCGGCATGAATTTGTCGTCGAGCGCGAGATCACCCGAGACCTTGTTGTCGCCGAGCGAGACCAGAAAACCATTGATCGAACGCTTGCCTTCGCTCGTCACCAGCGCTGCTTTGATGTCGAGCGGCTGGTCGTCGACGGAGCCGGTCAGCGAGACATTGGCGGCGGGACTGGTGATATCGGCCTTGCCGCTAGCCGTCAGCTTGATGCTCTTCACCGTGCGGCCCGATGCCGTCAGGCTGTCGCTATCGGCGGTAACCGTGAAATCCGGCGCCGTCATGGCGCCGCTTGCCGACAGCGCGAAATCGACGCCACCGGCAACCGGCACGCCGACTGTCGGCGACAGCACGGAAACGTCGCCCAGTTTGCCCTTGATGTCGGCCTGGATATCGGTGCCTTGCATGCTGGCCGTGCCGGCGGCGCTGAGCGTGCCGGAGGTGAATTCGATCGAATTCGCGGCGAAGGATCCCTGCGGATCGCGGGCCGCGCTGGCCGAGAATTTCACCCTAGCGCCGAGCACCGAGGCGATCTGCGGCGGAAAGGCCGTCGCCACGGCATCCGCGTTCATCTTCAGCTGCATCGACAGGTCGGCAAGCGCCACCGTCGCGGTCAGCGAGGCGTTGAGCGCGTCGGAACGCAGCGTGCCCTGGTCGACGGCAATGGCGTCCTTGCTGACCGACCCGGCCAGATCGACATCGATCTTGCCGGTGATCAGCGGCGCCAGCGTCGCCACGTCGGTGTTGAGGCCGCCCGCCTCCAGCTTGACGGTGACCGGCCCGGCGCGGTTCTGGATGTCAAAACCGTCGGAATGGATCTGGGCCGCCAGATCGTCCAGCCGCGTGCCACCGGCGACGATGGAGACGAAGGAGGCGCCGATGTCGATGATCGGCGCCTTGCCGTCGCCGAAGGCCCGGGCGGTGGCATTGCTGATCGCCAGCGTGATCGGCTGCGCCTTGCTGCCGACGCTGATCACCACGGGCGGCCCCTTGGCGGCGAGTTCGACCGAGAGGTCGCTGGCGCCGGCAGGATCGACAATGCCGGTCGCGGTGCCGTGCACCGCATCGCTGTCGATGTTCGCGCGGTCGACACTGACGCCACCGGCCGATGTGGCGGTGCCGGCAACGTCGAAACTGGTCTTGCCGGCAAACAGCGGCTTGAGATTCTCAGGCAGGAAGCGAGCGAAATCGCCGTCGCCCTTGGCCTCGATATGATTGCCCTTGTCGGTCAGTTGGTGGCGACCCGTCAGCTGGGTGACGATCTTGCCGTCGACTGAGAACGTGCCGATGCCGTTCCAGTTGGCGAGCGGCCCGGTGCCCGAGACATCTATGTCGACCGGCGGCGTGTCGGGCAGCTTGAGCAGGTTGGCGATGATACCGCCTGCCGGCTCCGAGGCCTTCAGGTCGAGATCGAGCCTGTTGTCTGCCGGCGCAAAGTGGATCTTGGCGTCGACATTACCTTGCTTGCCGTCATGACGGGTGATGTTGAGCACCGTCTCGACCGCCAGTGGCGCGGCATCGGCCTTGACCGATCCCTTGGCCGCAAGCTCGGCGACGCCGCTGCCGGCCAGTTGCTGGCCAAGCGCGATCTCGGGCAGATCGATCTGCTTGATGTCGATGGAAACCGGCAGCGTCGTCGTACCCCCGCTCGGCGCTGGCTGCGTGCTGGTCACCGGCAATCGCGCCAGTTCGATACGCTCGGCAGCGATACGGTCGGCGCTGAAGTTTTTCGACAGCAGCGCCAGCGGCGACCAGTCGACGGCCACCTTGCGCGCCACCAGCCAGGCGCCCTCGCGGTCCTCCAGCACGACATGGTCGACGCTGAGCGCCCCGGACCAGATGCCGTCTATGCCGCTGACCGTGATCTTGCGGTCATCGTTCGAAGCCAGCCGCGAAATGATGCCGGCGAGATTGTCGCGGCCGCGCTCGGTCTTGGTCAGCACCACCAGCGCGCCGATCGCTCCCGCAACCACGATCAGCAGCGTGTAAAGGACAATGCGGAGGATGCGCCAGACTGTTTTCATCGCTCAGAATGCCTGCCCGATGCCGGCATAGATGCCGAAACGCGGGTCGCCCGGATCGCGGTTGAGCGGCACGGCGGCATCGATGCGCAGTGGCCCGAACGGCGTGACATAGCGCAGGCCGACGCCGGCGCCGACCTTGACATCGGAGAAATCGGGAACCGATTTGGTCGATACGGTGCCGGCGTCGACGAACGGCACGATGCCGATCGTATCGGTGATGGCGATGCGCATCTCGACCGAGGTTTCGAAGAAGGACAGGCCGCCGATCGGCTGGCCGGTGAAGTCCTTGGGTCCGATGCCCTGATAGGCATAGCCGCGCACCGAGCCACCGCCCCCGGAATAAAAGCGCCGGTCGGCTGGCACATGTTCGAGGCTGGTGCCGACGATCGAACCGAGGGCGACACGTTCGGCCAGCACGAACTTCGAAGCCGAGTCCAGCGACTGATAGGCCGACCCTTCGCCCCTCAGCTTCAGGAACGCCGCACCGCTCAAAATGTCGTAGCTGGGCTCGGCATAGGCCAGCACCCGGAAGCCGCTTGTCGGGTTCAGCCGGTTGTCCCGGTTGTCATAGACATATTGCAGCGGAATGCTGGCGATCAGGTATTTGTGCTTGCCGAAAGCGTCGTGGATGCGGGAATAGTCGAGCGCCACCTCGGCGGAAACCGTCTGCTTCTTGGTCAGCTCGTAGGACAGCCCGGTGCTGCCCTTGACCGAGAAATGGTCATAGGCGTCAGGATGTTCGAGTACCGTCTTGACGCCGGCGAAGAACTTCGATGCCGGCCCGATCACGCCCGGCTTTTCGAACATGATGCCGGCATTGTAGTTGAGCTCGCCGAGATCGTTGCTGCCGATGCCGCTGATCTTGCCGTCGATGCGCAGCTTCTCGGCCCGGCCGAACAAATTTCGGTGGCCCCAATAACCTTCCAGGCCCAGCCCCTCGGTGTTGGAGAAGGTGCCGCCGACGCCGAAATAGCGTGGCTTGCGCTCGCTGACCTGGACGCCGATCGGAATGTTGCCGTCGGCATCGAGCGTGTCGGCTTCCTTGAACGTCACGCTGTTGAAGACCTCGAGCGCCAGCAGCCGGTCGCGCGCGTCATCGATCTCTTGCGGCGAGTACTGCCGGCCGCGCTTGAGGGCGGTCATGTATTCGGTGAAGTCGCGGTCGACCTTTTCGGTGCCTTCCACCGTTGTGTCGCCATAGCCGGCGACCGGCCCAGCGGCGACCGTCAGCGTCACGTCCAGCGTCGAAGTAGCGTGGTCGGCGACGATCTGCCGGTCCGTCACCTCTGCCAGCGGCCTGCCTTGCTCCTTCAGCGTCCGCACGATCAGCGCCTCGGCCTTGAGCACAGCGCCGGATCCCGCATCGCCGCCTGATATCAAGCCGTAATCGGCGCTCATCAGCCCCGCTGCGTCGCCCTCGAGGTGGATATTGCCCAAGGTGAATTTCGGCCCGCTGGCAATGTCGATGACCACGGGAACCGGCTGCGGCCCGTTGAATTCGGCATCCGGCGGCAAATCGTCGAGCGGCTTGCCGTCGATGGTGACGGTGACGACGCCTTCGTAACGGGCATCGGCATAGAGCGCGGCGACAAGCTGTTCGCGGTCGCTGCGCGCCTTGGCCATCAGTCCGAGCGAACCGGAAACCGGACGCTCCTCGTCACTCTTCAGCGCAGAGGCATTTTCGAGCTTCTTGACCAGATCCTTGTCGGCGTCGGGGGCGGAAATGGTCACGGCGTAACGCAGGGGATCGACGATATCGGCATCCTCGTCGCTGGACGACCCCCACAGCTTGATGCCGAAAAGCTCGAAAGCGACCGACGGGCGCGATTCGGCGACGAGCACGGTCGAGCACATCATGGCCAACAGCAGGGCGCGCGGAAGCGCACGCCCTGGCGCGCGACCTCCTGACATCTGCTCTTCATGCGCCGGCATTAAGACAACCTAGTTTACAAAACTAAAATTGGAATGAAGTTCTGAAGCGCTCGTAAAGGGGCCACAATCCAATTGTCTGAAATAGGGCGGGCTTGGAATTCACACCTTTTGCGTCGCCGCAAGAAAGCGTGATCCCCTGTCCTATGGAGGTACTACCGGTGATCGGCCGGAAAGGAAACCGTTGGCAGGCGGAACCCTGCCGCGTCCTTGTGTTGACAAGCCTGACTGAAGCTTGATCATGCCCGGACGTCAGCTGTGTCTGGAGGGGTGTTATGGCAATGCGCGCGGCTCGTGGTCTGTCTATCCTGATTCTTCTGTTTCTCGCCTGGGCCAATGTCCTGGCCTGGAGCAGCGCCGCGCAAGCGGCCGAGGCCCGGCGGATCGCGACAACGGACAATTCCGATTATTTCGGCTTTGATCTCAGGTCCGACCAGAATGTGACAATCGACCAGTGCAAGACGACATGCCTGGGAGACCCGGCCTGCCGCGCCTTCACTTACAACAAAAAAGCCAAATGGTGCTTCCTCAAATCCGACTACAACCAGCTGAAAACCTTCAACGGCGCGGTCGCGGGCAAGGTCGTCAACATCGATGGCGATCCTGATATCGGCGCGCCGCCGGAACTCGCTTTCTTCCCCAACTGGATGGCCGATCAGGCCCAGCAATACCGCAACAAGCTGCTCGGCCCGGCCTATGACAAGCCGACCGAAGGCATGGCTGCCTTGCTGAACGCCGCCGAACAGGCCGTGCTGACCGGGGATCACCGCTCCGCCATGCTGAAATACGAGGCCGCGGTCTCGGTGCTGCCCGATGATGGCCAGCTCTGGCTTAACCTGGCGCGTGAAACGCTGGCCGTGCAGCCTGCCGCAAGCACCTCCGAAGCCTCCACTTTGCCGGCGAACAGCACGTCGGCCGCTTTCAATGCCTATAAATTGCTGCGCACCACCAAGACGCGCGCCGAAGTGCTGGCGCTGCTCGGCAACGGGCTCGACAAGCGCGATCTCTACCGGCCGGCGCTGCAGGCCTATGAAGCCAGCCTTGCCCTGAACCCTTCGCCGGCGGTCCAGGCCGACTATGCCGATCTCAAGGCCCGCAAGGGTTTCCGCGTTATCGACCACACCATCGACGCCGACACCAGCGCGCCGCGCATCTGCGCGCAATTCTCCGAGGATCTGGTCAAGACCGGCGTCGACTACGCGCAGTTCGTCACCGTCGACAACGCGCCGCCCAAGGGCGTCGAGGCCAAGGACAAGCAAATCTGCGTCGAAGGACTGGAGCATGGCCAGCACTACGACGTCACTTTCCGCGCCGGCCTGCCGGCGGCAATCGGCGAGGTGACCGCGGCCCCGGTGGTGCTGTCGATCTATGTGCAGGACCGCGCACCGTCCGCCCGCTTCACCGGTGACAGCTTCGTGCTGCCGGCCGGCGCGCGCCGCGGCATTCCGATCGTCACCGTCAACATGAACGCCGCCGAAATGAAGCTCTACCGCATCGGCGATCGTTCGCTGGCCCAGCTTCTGTCGGGCTACCAGTTCCTGCACCAGCTCGACGGCTACGACATCTCCAACATTTCCGAGCAGATGGGCGCGCCGGTCTGGCAAGGCCAGCTCGACATCGCCAATGATCTCAACAAGGAGGTCACCACCTCCTTCCCGGTTGACGAGGCGCTGCCGCAGCGCAAGCCCGGCGTCTATGTGCTGACCGCGCAGGCCGTCAATGACAAGAGCGACGACTACAATTCGATGGCCACGCAATGGTTCGTCGTCTCCGACATCGGCCTGTCGACTTATACCGGCCAGGATGGGTTGAATGTCTTTGCCCGTTCGCTGGGCAGCGCCAAGCCGATCGCCGGCGCCGAACTGACGCTGGTTGCCAGGAACAATGAGGTTCTCGGCACGGCGACATCGGATGCCGATGGCCATGCCGTCTTCAACCCCGGCCTGACGCGCGGCGACGGCGGCATGGTGCCGGCCGTGCTGATGGCCAAGCAGGGCGACAATGATTTCGTCTTCCTCGACATGGGCCGGGCCGGCTTCGATCTGTCCGACCGCGGCGTCACCGGGCGCGCGGCGCCAGGAGCCCTGGACGTCTATGCCTGGACCGAACGCGGCATCTACCGTGCCGGCGAGGATGTCCATGTCGCGGCCCTTGCCCGCGACGGCGCCGCCAAGGCGGTCGAGAACCTGCCGCTGACCTTCGTCTTCTCGCGCCCCGACGGTGTCGAAAGCCGCCGCATCGTCAGTGACGGCGCTTCGGCCGGTGGCCATGCCGTCGACCTGCCGCTCGAACCCAACGCCATGCGAGGCACCTGGTCGGTGTCGATCTACACCGATCCCAAGCAGCCGGCGGTGGCCAGCCAGATGTTCCTGGTCGAGGATTTCGTGCCGGATCGCATCGAATTCGATATGAAGGCCGACAAGCAGGAAATCGCCCAGGGCGAAACCGCCAACATCGACATTGACGGCCGCTTCCTCTATGGCGCGCCGGCGGCGGGCCTGGCGCTGGAAGGCGAGTTGACGCTGTCGACGTCGCGCCACTGGGACCGTTTCCAGGGCTTTTCCTTCGGTCTTGCCGACGAGCAGTCGGCCGAACCCACGGTCACCCCCCTCGCCGGTCTGCCGGTGGTTGGCGATGACGGCAAGGTGACCTTCCCGGTCTCCGTCGACCAACTGCCCTCGACCACCAAGCTGGTCGACGCCAAGGTGACGGTGAGGATGCGCGAAACCGGCGGCCGCGCCATCGAGCGTTCGCTCAACATCGGCATCCGCCCGCAAGGCCATATGATCGGCATCCGTCCGGATTTCGCCGACAATGAAGTGCCGCAGGGCGGCACCGCCAAGTTCAGCCTGATCGCCGTCGATCCCGACGGCAAGCGCGAGGCGCTGAAAGGCGCGCAGTGGACGCTGGTCAAGGTCGAACGCAATTACCAGTGGTACCGCTCCAACAATTCCTGGAACTACGAGCCGGTCACCTTCACCAAGTCGATCGCCAACGGCCAGGTCGACCTTAGCGCCGACGGCGGCGCGACGGTCTCCGTGCCGGTCGATTGGGGTCAGTATCGCCTCGAGGTCGAAACATCGGATCCCGAGGGACCGGCGACAAGCTACGAGTTCGATGCCGGCTGGTATGTCTCCTCGACCACCACCGAAACGCCTGACGGCCTCGAAATCGCCCTCGACAAGGACAATTATGCCGCCGGCGAAGTGGCCAAGCTGAAAGTCTCGCCGCATTTTGCCGGCGAACTTCTCATCAACATCGGTTCCGACAAACTGTTGAAGACCGTCACGGCATCCGTGCCGGCCGGCGGCAGCACGGTCGACATACCGGTCGGCGACGATTGGGGTGCCGGTGCCTATGTCACGGCAACGCTTTTCAGGCCGGGCGATGCGCAGGAAACGCGCATGCCGGCCCGCGCCATCGGCGTGAAATGGCTGAAGGTCGATCCGGGCTCGAAGAAGCTCGCCATCACCTTGACGCCGCCGGACAAGACCATGCCGCGCCAGCAGCTGTCGATCCCGGTTTCGGTCGCCGGCGTGCAGCCGGGAAGCAATGCCTACGTCATGGTTGCCGCCGTCGATGTCGGCATCCTCAACCTGACCAACTACAAGGCGCCGGATCCGGAGAACTGGTTCTTCGGCCAGCGCATGCTGGGCATGGAAATCCGCGACATATACGGCCGCCTGATCGATGGCTCGCTCGGCAATACCGGCAAGCTCCGGACCGGCGGCGACGGCGCCAACATGCAGGCGCAAGGCAACCCGCCGACCGAAAAACTGGTCGCCTTCTTCTCCGGCATCGTCGAACTCGATGCCGACGGCAAGGCGCGCGTCGACTTCGACATCCCGCAGTTCAACGGCACCGTGCGCGTCATGGCCGTCGCCTGGACCAAGGATGCGGTCGGCCACGCCCAGTCCGATGTCATCGTGCGCGATCCCATCGTGATCACCGCTGGCCTGCCACGCTTCCTGGCGCCTGGTGACGCCGCCGTCATGCGCCTAGACGTCGCCGACACCGATGGTCCGGCCGGCGACTATGCGTTCTCGATCGAAACAACGGGTGACCTGTCGACCGGCGACAAGCCCCTGCCCCAGAAGCTGACGCTCGCCCAGGGCAAGCGCCAGACGCTGACCGTGCCGCTGGTCGCTCAGACGGCCGGCAATGCCTCGCTCACCATCAAGCTTGCCCATGCCGACGGCACCAGGGTCGAGCAGACGCTCTATGTGCCGGTGCGCCCGGCGCAATTGCCGGTGACCACCCGGCTGGTGGTCGACCTCAAGGGCAATGGCGGCGCGCTGCGCGTCGACAAGGAACTGCTGGCAGCCAGCCTGCTCAACGGCGCCTCCGTCAGTGTCGGCGTTTCGCAGGCCGCCGCCTTCGACGTGCCGTCGCTGCTGATGACGCTCGACCGCTACCCCTATGGTTGCGCCGAGCAGACCACCAGCCGCGCCATGCCGCTTCTCTACGTCAATGAGTTGGCTTCCGGCGTCGGCATGGCCAGCGATCCCGATATCCATGGCCGCATCCAGGACGCCATCTATAAGGTTCTGAGCTATCAGGCCTCGGGCGGCAGCTTCGGCCTGTGGGGTCCGGGCTCCGGCGATCTGTGGCTTGATTCCTATGTCACCGACTTCCTGACCAGGGCGCGCGAGCAGAAATACGACGTGCCGAGCCTGGCCATGAACCAGGCGCTGAGCAATTTGCAGAACTCGCTCGGCTACGACCAGAGCGTCCAGGACCGTGGCAGCGAGATCGCCTACGCCCTCTACGTTCTGGCCCGCAACAAGAAGGCCTCGATCGGCGACCTGCGCTACTATGCGGATACCCAACTCGAAGCTTTCTCAAGCCCGATGGCCGTTGCCCAGCTGGCGGCAAGCCTGGCGCTCTACGGCGATACACCGCGCGCCGAAGCCACCTTCAAGACCGCCTTGCAGTTGGCAAAGTCGACCACCGACTACGACTACTACCGCTCCGACTACGGTTCGCGGCTGCGTGATGGCGCGGCGATGCTGGCGCTGGCGGCGGAATCGAAGCCGGTGCCGACAATCGTGCCGGAACTGATCAAGCTGGTGACCAGGGAACGCGCGGAAGCCCGCTGGACCACCACCCAGGACGAATCCTGGATGCTGCTGGCGGCCCGCGCGCTGAAGGAGGGCAATGATACGATCACGCTGGCCGTCAATGGCGCGGCGCATTCCGGCGGCTACTCCAACCAGGTGGAAGGCTCTGACCTGGCCGACAGCCCGCTGACCATCGCCAACACCGGCAAGACCCCGCTGCAGGCCGTCGTCACCACCGTGGCGTCGCCGGTCCAGCCCTTGCCGGCCGGCGGCGACGGCTTCACCATCAACCGCACCTACTACAAGCTCGACGGCACCGAGGCCAATGTCACCGAGGCGACGCAGAACGAACGCTATGTCGTCGTGCTCAAGGTCAACGAGCAGAACAAATGGCCGTCGCGCCTGCTGGTCACCGACCTGTTGCCGGCCGGCTTCGAGATCGACAATCCCGGCCTGGTCTCCAGCGCCCAGTTGACGAACTTCTCGTGGCTGGCGCAGACCGATGCCGCGCATCTCGAATTCCGCGACGACCGTTTCGTCGCGGCGTTCAACCCGGCCGACGGCGATCATGACCACAATCTGACGCTCGCCTATGTCGTGCGCGCGGTGACGCCTGGTACCTATGCGCACCCGGCGGCAACGGTGGAGGACATGTACCGGCCGCAATATTCGGCCCGCACCGCCACCGGCATGATGGAGGTCAAGGCGCCGTAAGGCGCCTTGGCGAACATGAAAGTGAGGCTTGTGCTGCCCCTCATTGCCCTGCCGGGCATTTCTCCCCGTATAGTGACGGGGAGAAAGAGGCCTGCAACAAAGCTTTCGCCATCTTTGAACGTTGCTGGAAAAGCGCCAAGGGCCATGACAGCACCCTTCTCCCCGTCACTATACGGGGAGAAGGTGGCGGCAGCCGGATGAGGGGCGGCGCCATGCTTTCCAAGAAGTTCCTTCGTCGCACGGCCGTTGCAGGAGCCTCCCTCATTGGACTCACCGCAATTGCCGCCACCACCCTCTGGGCGCTCGACCGTGCCTTCCCACCCCCGCTTCCAGCCGAACTCACGGTCTCCACCGAAGTCCAGGACCGCGACGGCGAATTGTTGCGCGCCTTCGCCACGCCGGACGGCTACTGGCGGCTCGAAACCCGCCTCGACCAGGTCGACAAGCAGTTCGTCGACATGCTGGTCACCTACGAAGACAAGCGTTTCTGGGACCATGAAGGTGTCGACGTGCTGGCGCTGGCCCGCGCCGCCGGCCAGTTCGCCACCAGCGGCCGCATCGTCTCCGGCGGCTCGACGCTTTCGATGCAGCTTGCCCGGCTGATCGAGCCGCGCGAAAGCCGCAGCCTCGGCTCCAAGGTCAAGCAGATGCTGCGCGCCATCCAGATAGAGCGGCGGCTGTCGAAACGCGAGATCCTCGAACGCTACCTGACGCTGGCGCCTTATGGCGGCAATCTGGAAGGCGTGCGCGCCGCCTCGCTCGCCTATTTCGGCAAGGAGCCGAAACGGCTCACCGTTTCCGAGGCCGCCCTGCTCGTCGCTCTGCCGCAACTGCCGGAAAAGCGCCGGCCCGACCGCAATTTGAAGATCGCCCACGCCGCCCGCGACCGGGTGCTGACCCGAATGGTCTCCTCCCGCCTGCTCGGCGAGCGCGAGGCCGCACGGGCCGCCCTCGACGATGTGTCGGACCTGCGTCGCACGCTGCCGGCGCTCGCCGCGCACGCCGCCTATGCGATGTTGCCCAAGGCCGTCCGCGGCCAGCCCTTGCAGCTGACGATCCGCAAGAGCGTCCAGGAGGGGCTGGAACAGGTGGCGAGGGACGCGGCCACCAAGCTCGGCCCCCGCCTGTCGGTCGCCATGGTGCTGGCCGACTCCCGCACCGGCGACATCCTTGGTGAAGTCGGCTCGGCCAATTTCTTCGACGCCAGCCGCTCCGGCTGGATCGATATGACAAAGATCGTCCGCTCGCCCGGCTCGACGCTGAAGCCCTTCATCTACGGCCTGGCCTTCGAACAGGGCCTGCTGGCGCAGGAAACGCTGATCGACGACAGCCCCGTCGATTTCTCCGGTTACCGGCCGAAGAATTTCGACATGGGCTACCAGGGCGATGTCAGCATCCGGCAAGCGCTGCAATTGTCGCTCAATGTGCCGGCGATCCGCGTGCTCGACGCGGTCGGGCCAACGCGGCTGATGGCGCGCTTCCGCCAGGCCGGCGTCAGCCCCATACTGCCGGTCAACGAAGCCCCGGGCCTGGCCATCGGTCTTGGCGGCGTCGGGGTGACATTGCGCGACCTCGTCCAGCTCTACACAGGGCTCGCCAATGGCGGCAAGACGCACACGCTGCATGACGGCACCGAGCCTGCCGATGCCGAGCGCACCAGCGCCACCATCCTCGACGGTCAGGCCAACTGGCAGATCATCGACATATTGTCGGGCGTCAAGCCGCCCGAGGGTGCCTTGCAGCGCGGCATCGCCTACAAGACCGGCACGTCCTACGGATACCGCGACGCCTGGTCGGTCGGCTTCGACGGCCGCTATGTGCTGGGCGTCTGGGTCGGCCGCCCGGATGCCGGCGCGGTGCCCGGCCTTTCCGGCTATGTCTCGGCCGCTCCCATTCTGTTCGAGGGTTTTGTCCGCTCGGGCCTCGCCACCGTCCCCTTGCCGGGCAAACCGCCCGGCATGTTCAGCCCCAGACGCGAGGACCTGCCGGTGACGCTCGCCCGCTTCGGCGCCGGGTCGGATGGCCTGGTGCAGGCGACGGTGAGCGAACCCGCACCGACCATCATCTTCCCGCCTGACGGCGCCCGCGTCGATCTCGGCACCAATTCGGCCGACGCCTCGCCACTGGTGCTGAAGCTGCAAGGCGGCCGTGCGCCGTTCCGCTGGCTCGCCAACGGCAAGCCGCTGGCAGGCATCGATCGTCGCCGCACCGCGACCTGGCAGCCCGACGGCGCCGGCTATTCGACGCTGACCGTCATCGACGCCGCAGGGCGTGCGGCGAGTGTGAAGGTGTTTGTCGAATAGACGGCTGCAAGCGATTCATAGGCTTAGCTTTCCAAGGCAGAGGATAGCAGACACTTGCCCATGGTTGTTCCAAGGCACCCCCCTCTGCCCTGCCGGGCATCTCCCCCTCAAGGTGGGAGATCGGATTTCCTTTCCGCTTTCGCCAATCGTCAAAGACAGGGCGCAACGGCAAAGCTGCCAATCTCCCCCCTTGAGGGGGAGATGCCCGGCAGGGCAGAGGGGGATGCCTCGCGCAATCCGTTCTTGTCGGCAGCCTCGGCACTGGCAGCAACAGTCCTTGTCGCGGCAACCACCCTCCCCGCTTTGGCCGATGCCCTGCCCGCCGGCTTCGTCCGGCTCGCCGATGTCGATCCCTCGATCCGCCAGGACATACGCTACGCCGGATCGGACAATTTTCTGCATCGCAAGGTGGACGGCTATGACGCCCCGGCCTGCATCCTCACCGAGCAGGCGGCAAAGGCACTGTCCGCCGTCCAGAAAGCGATCGCCGCCAAAGGCCTGACCCTGGTGTTGTTCGATTGCTACCGCCCTGCCCGCGCCGTCGCCGACATGAATGAATGGACGCGCGATGGCGGGTCGCCCGATCCACAATGGTATCCGAAGGTCAGGCGCAGTGAGCTGATCGCCAAGGGTTATGTCGGAGAACTATCGACCCATTCACGTGGCTCGACCGTCGATGTCGCCGTCGCCCGGACGGACCGCAGGTCCAGCCCGAACCAGGCCTGCGGCGCGGGCGATGCCGACACGCTCGATTTCGGCACCGGTTTCGACTGCTTTGATCCGATGAGCGAAACCGCCCACCGCGGCCTTGCCAGTGAAGCGGCGGCAAACCGCAAGATGCTTGTCGACGCCATGCGCGCCGGCGGCTTCAAGAACTATGCAAGGGAATGGTGGCACTTCACGCTGAAAAGCGAACCGTTCGCCAGACAGCGTTTCGACTTTCCCATCACCGCAGATTGATCCACCCGACCAAATTCCACACCTTGCCTCGGCACCGCCCCTTGCTAGATAGGCTGAGTGGCCGGGCCATGGATTCTTCCTTAGGCCGCAAGAGGAAAATATTTCTCCTAACGGCGAAATAGCGTCGAACATTTTCTCAAGAGGGGCAAAAAAGGCAACATTGAATGCATCTAATTTCTACCAATTCGGTAGATTTGGCGCGGGTTCAACGGAGGCAGAAATGACCAAACCTCATTTCAGGAAACTGCTCGGCGCACTGGTCGCCACATCTGTCCAGTTCGGCACGCTCGGTTTCGCGTTTGCCGATACCACCATTCTCAACGTGTCCTACGATCCGACACGCGAGCTCTACAAGGCCTATGACGAAGCTTTCGTCGCGCATTGGAAGGCCGAGACCGGAGAGACCGTCACCGTCCAGCAGTCGCATGGCGGATCGGGCGCCCAGGCCCGCGCCGTGATCGACGGCCTCGACGCCGATGTGGTGACGCTGGCACTTGAAGGCGACATCAACGCCATCGTCTCGAAGGCGAAGAAGATCAATCCGGACTGGCGCACCAAATTCGAAAACAATTCAGCGCCTTACACCTCGACCATCATCTTCCTCGTCCGCAAGGGCAATCCCAAAGGCATTCACGACTGGAGCGACCTCGTCAAGGACGGTGTCCAGGTGATTACGCCCAATCCCAAAACCTCCGGCGGCGCGCGCTGGAACTATCTCGCCGCCTGGGCCTACGCCAACGCCAATGACGGCGGCGACGAGGCCAAGACCAAGGAATTCGTCGGCAAGCTCTACGCCAATGCTCCGGTGCTCGACACCGGCGCGCGCGGCTCGACCGTGACCTTCGCGCAAAAGGGTCTTGGCGATGTGCTTATCGCCTGGGAAAACGAGGCCTATCTGGCGCTCGACGAGTTCGGTGCCGATAATTTCGACATCGTCTACCCGCCGACCTCCATCCTGGCAGAACCGCCGGTGGCGGTGGTCGACGCCAATGTCGATGCCAAGGGCACGCGCAAGGTCGCCGAAGCCTATCTGAGCTGGCTCTATTCCAAAGAAGCGCAGACGATCATCGCCAAGAACCATTATCGTCCTGCCAAGCCCGATCTGGTGCCGGCCGAGGACCTCGCCAAGCTGCCGCCGATCAAGCTCGTAACCATCGACGATCCACAGTTTGGTGGCTGGAAAAAAGCACAGCCTTATCATTTCGGCGATGGTGGTATATTCGACCAGATCTACAAGCCCCAGTAAGCAGTCGATATTCAGGACGACATGACCACAGCACCCGCCCAGGCGGGGTGGCGATTCAGGCAGCCGAGCGTAATTCCGGGTTTCGGATTGACGCTCGGCTTCTCGCTTGCCTACCTCACCCTCATCATCCTCATCCCGCTATCCGGGCTGCTCTGGCGCTCGGCCGCCCTTGGCTGGCCTGAATTCTGGGCGATCGCCACCGATCGCCGCACCATCAATGCGCTGAGAATCAGCTTCGGCACCGCCTTCGTCGCGGCTGCGGTCAACGTCGTCTTCGGCACGCTGGTCGCATGGGTGCTGGTGCGCTACCGTTTCCCCGGCCGCCGCATCGTCGATGCCATGGTCGACCTGCCCTTCGCCCTGCCGACGGCTGTGGCCGGCATCGCGCTGACCACGCTCTACGCGCCGAACGGCTGGATCGGCAAATTGCTGATGCCGCTCGGCATCAAGGTCGCCTATACGCCGCTCGGTATCGTCATCGCGCTGATCTTCATCGGGCTGCCCTTCGTCGTGCGCACCGTGCAGCCGATCATGGAGGAGATCGACAAGGAAGTGGAGGAAGCCGCCGCCACGCTTGGCGCCAATCGCTTCCAGATCATCACCCGCATCCTGTTTCCGGGCCTGGCGCCGGCCATCGTCACCGGCTTCGCCCTCGCCTTCGCGCGTGGCGTCGGCGAATACGGCTCGGTCATCTTCATCGCCGGCAACTTGCCCTACAAATCAGAAATCGCACCCCTGCTGATCGTCATTCGGTTGGAGGAATACAATTATCCGGCGGCGACAGCGATCGCGGCGATCATGCTCGCTCTGTCGTTCATCATGCTTTTGGTCGTCAATCTCGCACAGTCATGGAGCCGCAAGCGCTATGGCTGACCCGGAGATCAAATCCTACGAACCGCATCATGAAAGCCAGTCGGCGGCGGTCACGGAAAGCCGCCCTGCGCGCCTGGCTCTGATGGCCGTCGCCTTCGCCTTCCTCGGCATTTTCCTGCTCTTGCCGCTGATCATCGTCTTCAACGAAGCCTTCGCCAAGGGCATCGGTGCCTACACCGAAGCGCTCAGCAGTGCCGACACGCGCTCGGCGATCCGGCTGACGCTGCTGGTGGCGGCGATCTCGGTGCCGCTCAACATCGTCTTCGGCATCTCCGCCGCCTGGGCGATCGCCAAGTTCGAGTTCAAGGGCAAGGCCTTCCTGACCACGCTGATCGACCTCCCCTTCTCGGTCTCGCCGGTCATATCAGGCCTCGTTTATGTGCTTCTGTTCGGCGCCCAGGGGCTGCTCGGCACCTGGCTGAAAGCGCATGGCATCGTTATCCTGTTTGCCGTGCCGGGCATCGTGCTGGCCACAATCTTCGTCACCTTCCCCTTCGTCGCCCGCGAGTTGATCCCGCTGATGCAGGAGCAAGGCAATGGCGACGAGGAGGCAGCGCTTTCGCTCGGCGCCAATGGCTGGCAGACCTTCTGGTACGTGACCTTGCCCAACGTCAAATGGGGGCTGCTCTACGGCGTGCTCCTGTGCAATGCGCGTGCCATGGGCGAGTTCGGCGCGGTATCGGTGGTGTCGGGCCACATACGCGGCCTGACCAACACCATGCCGCTGCATGTCGAAATCCTCTACAACGAGTACAACGCCGTCGGTGCCTTCGCCGTCGCTTCATTGCTTGCGGGCCTGGCGCTCGTCACGCTGGTCTTGAAAACACTTCTCGAGATGCGCTACGGCGCCGAGATCGCCGCGACACGCGGGCACTGACAAAGGGACCACTATGGAAGTTCGCGTTGCCAACGTGCGCAAGGAGTTTGACCGGTTTCCGGCGCTTCACGACGTGTCGCTCGACATCAAGTCGGGCGAACTGATCGCGTTGCTGGGACCGTCCGGTTCCGGCAAGACGACGCTGCTCAGGCTGATTGCCGGGCTGGAGCGGCCGACACGGGGAAAGATATTCTTCGGCGACGAGGACGCCTCGCACAAGTCCATCCAGGAGCGCAATGTCGGCTTTGTCTTCCAGCACTATGCGCTGTTCCGGCACATGACGGTGGCGGACAATATCGGCTTCGGCCTGAAGGTCCGGCACGGACCGTCGCGCCCGCCGGCGCAGGAGATCCGCCGTCGCGCCTCCGAGCTTCTGGACCTCGTCCAGCTTTCAGGACTCGAAAAGCGCTATCCGGCGCAGCTCTCCGGCGGCCAGAGGCAGCGCGTGGCGCTAGCCCGCGCCATGGCGATCGAGCCCAAGGTGCTGCTGCTCGACGAGCCGTTCGGCGCGCTTGACGCGCAAGTGCGCCGGGAATTGCGCCGCTGGCTGCGCGAAATCCATGACGCCACCGGCCACACCACCGTCTTCGTCACCCACGACCAGGAAGAGGCGCTGGAGCTTGCCGACCGCGTCGTCGTGATGAGCCAGGGCCGCATCGAGCAGGTCGGCACCGCCGACGATATCTACGACACGCCGAACTCGCCCTTCGTCTACGGCTTCATCGGTGAATCGAGCTCGCTTCCCGTCAAGGTCGAGAATGGCGAAATCTGGCTCGCCGACCGTCCGATCGGGCTTGCCGCGCCCAACGAGCCCTCGGGCGATGCGACGCTCTACTTCCGCCCGCACGATGTCGAATTGCTGGACGGCTGCAGCGGCTGCATCGCCGGCACGGTCGCCGCCAGCCGGCGCGTCGCCGGCACGCGCCGGGTCGAGCTTGAGATCGGCGGAGAGCGCCAGCGGGTCGAAATCGAACTGCCGGTCGATCACCCCGCGGCGCAGAAAAGCCGGGTGGCGTTCCGCCCCGGACGCTGGAAGCTTTTTCCGGCGGCTTGATCCTCTGGTCTATGGCTACGCCAGCCAGTTCTCGACCTTCAGGCCCCTGATCCGGTTGAACTCTCCCGTGTTGGCGGTCACCAGCGTGGTGCCCAATGCACAGGCATGAGCGGCGATAAAAAGATCGTTGTGGCCAATGGTCTGGCCCGCGGCTTCAAGCTCGGCGCGAAGTCCGCCATACTCGGCATCCACCGGCACATCGAGCGGCAAGACAGGAATCTCGGCCAGCAAGTCTTCAACCTTCTTGAACAGCTTGGCCGATCCCTTCTTGGCGCAGCCATATCGCAATTCCGAGGCGACCACGATGCTGGTGCAAACGGCGTCATCTCCCTCGCGCGACATTGCCCTCGCGGCCTTGCCAGCCGGGTTTCGGATCATGTCGCTGATAATGTTCGTATCCAGCATGAACCGCATCTAGAAAATGTCCTCGGATTTGACTGGCGTGTCGTAGATCTCGGGGAAGTCATCTTCAGGATCGAGCGGCGGCTCTTTCGCCCACTGGGCGAGCAACGCGGTGAGGCCAGGTTTGCGAACCGGCTCGATGACAAGACGATCGCCTTCCCGGCTGATCAGGACTTTTTCGCCGGGAAGCTCGAACTCGACAGGAATGCGCACCGCCTGGCTGCGGTTGTTGCGAAACAGCTTCGCCTCCTTGGGCGGCGTTGTTGAATGTCGGCTCTGGGGCATGTTGCAGCTCTTTTGTATATGCCTTTTGTATATGCCATGCAGCGCCGCAAAACAAGGCGCAGAAAAACTCCGACGAAGGTAGCATTCTCCTGGAACAGAATTCCAACATTCATCGACTTAGGCGACATATTTTCCTACGATGAGGCCACGAACCTACGGCGCATGCCTCGTCGCACACCACGCACCCCGGCTATGGTCCCACCATAAATTGCATCGGAGCCTGTTTTCATGAGACGATTTTTCCTCGGGCTTGCCACCGTCGCAGGCCTGTTCCTTGCATCCTCCCAAGCCTGGTCGGCCGACAAACTCCTCAATGCGTCCTATGACGTCGGCCGCGAACTGTTCGTGCAGGTGAACAAGGCCTTCATCGCGCAGCATCCGGGCGTCACGGTCGATCAGTCGCATGCCGGCACTTCGGCGCAGGCGCGTGCCATCGCCGAGGGCCTTGGCGCCGATGTCGTTACCTTCAACCAGGTCACCGACATCGACTTCCTGGTCAAGAAGGACCTCGTCTCGGCCGACTGGCAAAAGGATTTTCCCGACAACGCCTCGCCCTTCTATTCGCTGCCGTCCTTCCTTGTCCGCGCGGGCAATCCCAAGCATATCAAGGACTGGAACGATCTCGTGCGCGACGACGTGCAGGTGATTTTCCCAAATCCGAAAACCTCCGGCAATGCGCGCTACACCTATCTGGCGGCCACCGCCTACGCCAAGGAAGCCTTCAAGGGCGACGAGGCCAAGGTGAAGGAGTTCATCACCAAGCTTTTCAACAACGTGCCGATTTTCGACACCGGCGGCCGCGCCGCGACCACCACCTTCGTGCAGCGCGAGATCGGTGATGTGCTGATCACCTTCGAGTCGGAGACGCGCGGCATCCGCAAGGAGTATGGCGACGGCAAATTCGAGCAGGTCACTCCGACGGTCAGCCTGCTGGCCGAATTCCCCGTCGCGATCGTCGACAAGGTTGCCGACGAGCACGGCACGCGCGATCTGGCCAAGACCTATCTCGACTTCCTCTACACGCCGGAGGGCCAGGACATCGCCGCCCGCAACGGCCTCAGAGCCCGCGACGCCGCTGTGGCGGCAAAATACAAGGCCGATTTCCCCGATATCCGGCTGCTGACGGTGGAAGACGTCTTCGGCGGCTGGGACAAAGTGCAGAAAGAGCATTTCGCCGCTGGCGGCCTGCTCGACCAGACCTACGGCAGCCGCTGAAGGCCGCGATATCTGCGCAGTTGACGGAAAAGCCGGCGCCCTGCCGGCTTTTTTCGTTTTGAACGCCGAAAACCTGGTTATCAGCGGAATATCCGCCTTCTCAGTGCAAAACGTTACAAAGAATCAACGCGTTTGTGCCTAACTGCAATCCGGCGGCTTGTTTTCGCGAAACATCATCGCGCGGCGAAAACGTCATTATTTGCACACAAACAGTCGCCAGATGCGAGTGGTTGGGGCTTCAATGGGTTGATCTGGGCATGCTGACGAAAAAAGGCAAATACGGCCTCAAGGCCCTAGTGCATCTGTCCGGCCTGCCGGCCGGCCAATTGGCTTTCGTCAATGACATCGCGGTGGCCAACAACATCCCGAAGAAATTCCTCGATGCCATCCTTGGCGAGTTGCGCAATGCCGGCTTCGTTCAGAGCCGCAAGGGCAAGGAAGGCGGCTATCGCCTCGCCCGGCCGGCCTCCGAAATCAAGATCGGCCACGTCGTGCGCGTGCTTGATGGGCCGCTGGCGCCGATCCCTTGCGCCAGCCGCACGCAGTATCAGCGCTGCGAGGATTGCGACGAGGCGACCTGCCAGGTCCGCCACATGATGCTGGAGGTGCGGCAGGCGATCGCCGAAGTGCTGGACAATCGCAGCCTTGCCGCCATGCGCGACGCCGACAATGACGATTTCCCGGTTGAACTGACGTCGCAGATATAAACCACTGCAAGCTGACCGCGCTCAGACAGATGTGAGATTCGTGCGTTGAAGGAGGGAGTTCTCCGAATCTCGGGTTTCGAAGCTCGAAATCACGGAAAACCCCATGCAGTTTTGGCCTACCCGTTCACATTTGACGCAGCCTCGAATACAGCGCGTGCGGACGTCGTACCCGCTACATGCTCCGTACCCGCCACACCGAGGTCCATCCATCCTGCATTCACGGCCTCGTACGTTTCTTCGGCAGGTCCGCTGTGGCCCCTCGGGATGCCGAATTGTTCGAGCGCTTCCGCCCACCCTGCACGCGGGATTGCAAAGGCTTTCACGTCGAGGTTCAGGACTTCACCCAACTGCTCCGCGACTTCATCCGCGCTGACCATCGAACCAAGCTCGACGATGCGCTGCCCTGACCACGTTGGCCCGGTCAAAAGCGTTGCGAATTCCGCGCCGATGTCGTTCGTCGCGACCATGGTCGATTTCCGGTTTGTCGGATTGTAGAAAGCCGGCAGCGTTCCGCCCTGCGCGACCTGCAACCCGAAAAGAACATTCTCGAAGAATCCGCCTGCGCGCACAAAAGCAACTGGCGATCTCAGGTCGCGAAAACCTTGCTCCAGAAGGGACAAGGCCGCGATCACCCCGTGCCCGCTGGTTCTGTTCGCGCCCATCGACGAAAGCGCAACCACTCGCGGCGGCGCTGCCTTGGTGAGCGCCTCGACATAGCTTGCAATGACGCCCTTTGCTTCCTTGTAATCGGGCGAAGGCGCCCAGACAGGAGGCAGCATGACGAACGCGCCTTCGACGCCTTCGAGCGCCCGCTCGATGGTTGCCGAATCATTCCAATCGCCGTCAACCAGCTCCACGCCCCGGTTCGCCCAGCTCAACGCTTTCTCGCGGTCGCGGACCAGCGCGCGCACCTTTTTGCCTAGCGCTAGCAAATGCCTTGCCGTCGCGCCGCCCACGTTTCCGGTGATTCCCATTACTAAGAACATGTGTTTTCTCCTGATGTTGAGGGACAGAACTGCCCCTGTTGGTTCAATGGATGAGCGGCAGAATGGCCCGGATACGGGGATCGCGCAGATAGAGGCCGCCCCAGGTCATCGCGCCCAGAAGCAGGGAAATGATTTCCGGCGGCGATCCCAACTCACCGATGCGGAGATGGGCGCAGATGGCACCTCCCAAAAAGCCCGTCACCAGGATCGCGCCGAGGACGGCGGTGACCGGGATGGCGTAGAGGATGGCGCAGGCGAGGATGATCGGACCCACGACGCGCGTCAGATCCATCGCGAACCCGGTTTCCTGCAACATGCTCGCGACCCGTGCCGGCGCGAAAAGCTGAACAGTGCCGTCTGCCATCAAAGCGATAACGACAAACGCGCTCATTATCCGGCCGGCCCACAGGGCGCGATGCAAGGTCATAGTTCCCGGTGTCTGATGCGGGTTCACAGTTTCGGACACTTGTCATTCTCCGATGGGGAGATCCCATATTCGAAGCTTACTGTGCCTCTCAGGCGTGATAAACACCGAGGAAATGAACCGACTGTTCTCTTTTTGGGGAACAATACCGGGGCACGAAAATACAAAATCTCGAACCCATCCTCATTTTCATAACGGTAGCGGAAATGGGGAGCTTCACCCGCGCAGCCGACAGCCTTGGCATCCAAAAGGGGAGAGCCTCAACGGCGGTCCGGAAGCTGGAAGAAGATCTCGGTGTCAGGCTCCTGCACCGGACGACGCGCAGCGTGCGGTTGACGGAAGACGGACGTGCATTTCATGCCCGTGCCCGCGATCTGCTCGCTGAAGTCGATGATCTGCACTCGATGTTCGCAGGCGATCGCGTGGCACTTCGCGGGCGTTTGCGAGTCGACCTTCCGACCGAAGTGGCGCGCACAACGATCGTGCCGGCCTTGCCGGATTTCATGGCGGCGCACCCCCAATTGGAGCTGGAGGTGTCGAGTACGGACCGGCAAGTCGATCTGGTTCAAGAGGGGTTCGATTGTGTATTGCGGCTTGGACCCATTCGCGACGAAACGCTGATCGCCCGCCCGTTGGGCCTGTTGCGCATGGCCAACGCTGCCAGTCCCGCCTATCTGGCGCGCCATGGCGTCCCTCGGTCGCTGGAAGATCTCCAGCGTCAGGAACATAGGACAATTCACTTTTCGACGGTGCTGGGCGCGAGACCCTATGGATGGGAATATCCGGACGGCGACAGCTACGCGACGCTTCAGTTGCCAGGTGCGCTGCACGTCAACAGCGCGCAGACCTACGAAGCCGCCGCCCTCGCCGGCCTTGGTGTGATTCAGGCGCCACTTTTGGGCATTGGCCGATACTTGGAGAGTGGAGCGCTTGTCGAGATCATACCCGATTTTCGTCGACGGGCGCTCGCCGTATCCCTCGTCGTTGCACATCGGAGCAATCTGTCGCGCCGAGTCCGCGCATTCATGAAATGGATCGAAGATGTGCTGACGCCGTATATGGAATAGCGACTGCCGGTCAGCGATCAGCGGTCCGGCGTCGCGGGCGCCAGCTCGCGTTGCACACGCCTGTCCCCCAGGTATAGGGCAAGCGAAATTTGCAGAAGTCTTGAGCGCGGACATGACCTTGCACGTCCCAAGCCGACGCAGTAAAGCGGGGTTCGAAGAACGGGCTGGACCGATGAGGCTTTGGTGGTTCGCAAAATCCCGCAAGGCCGCCCGCAAGCTGCCATCGGCAGCCAGTTTCCGCACTGAAATCATCGCCGACGTCTTCGTCCCGGAACGGGCGGAGGACGTCCGCTTCTTCAGCCGCAAGCTGGTTCACCCCGGCCGGTTTCGCCGCTTTTCCAACAAGGACCTTCGCGAAGGCCTGCTGTCCGTCTTCTATCTCGTGGTGGCAGCGGCGCTGCCGGTGCGCTGGTGGGCGCCGATCTGCGGCCGCATATCGAGGGTTCGCCTCAAGCGCCATATGCGCAAGGAATTCCCGGCCTACGCGGCCGCGACACGCGCGGTGCTTGGCGATGGCATCGATACATGCAAGCTGTTCGAGGGATTGCTGGCGGCGCGCCATCGGCGCCGCCTGCAACTTGCCGCACATCTGGTGGCTGGCCGCTGGTCGCCGACGATCCGGCTGGAGGGACTGGAGGGGCTGCGGTCGGCCTTGCAGCGCGGCCACGGCGCCATCCTCTGGTGCGATCAATTCACCGCCCAGACCATCATCGGCAAGCGCGCGCTATACGAGGCCGGTGTCGAGGCGCATCAGGTGAGCGTCAACACCCACGGTATTTCCGAAAGCGCGTTCGGCCTGCGTTTCCTCAACCCGCCGCTAGTCAATGTCGAAAACCGGTTCCTGAAAAGCCGGGTCGTCTTTGATCGTGACGACGCCTATCAGGTCACCATCCGCATCCAGAAGATCCTGAAGCAGAATGGCGTGGTGACGATGACCAACACCGTCCATGCCGGCACGACTTTCACCGAGGCAGCCATGGGCGAAAGCGGCTGGACGCATCTCGCCTCGGCGCCGGCGAATTTTGCCGCCAGGGGCCGAACCGCCCTGTTTGCCATGTCGACCTTCGAAGTGGTTCCCTTCATCGAGTACCAGGCCGTGCTCTGCCCCGAGTTGACGCCGGAGGCGTCTGTCACCCCGGCGACGGACATGGCCAGGGATGGCGCCAAGAACATGACTGTGCAGGCGCACTACATCCTGCTCAAGCGCGACCGCTTGCTGGAGGCGCTGAGGCTCTACCCCGAGCAGATGCTGACGTGGTCCCGCCGGCAGCGGCTGACCGAGGCGCCGGACAGCACCGGCATCGGAATGGATGAAGGCTCATGACCGGCGTATCAGGCGGACCGCGGCAGCGACGAGCTCACCGACCGGACGTGTGGCATCGAGTGTCAAGGCGCGCTCTTCCGCAACCGGCGGCTCGAGGATGGCGAACTGGCTGTCGACCAGGCTTGCCGGCATGAAATGGCCTTTGCGGCTGCCGACACGCTGCCTGGCCGTGGCAGGGTCGATCTTCAAATAGAGGAAGACGATTTCCGGGCAGAAGCTGCTCAGCCGGTCGCGGTAGCTGCGCTTCAGTGCCGAGCAGGCGGCAACCACGCCCTGTCCGCTGCCCACAGACTCCGCGATGCGCTCGCCGATCGCGTCGAGCCAGCCTTCGCGCAGTTGATCGGTAAGCGGTTCGCCGCTTGCCATGCGTGCGACGTTTTCCGGCGGGTGCAGCCTGTCGCCCTCGATGAAGGTAACACCCAGCGCGGCCGCCAGCGCAATACCGACGGCCGACTTGCCGCAGCCGGCGACGCCCATCACCACGATGGCCGGAGGCACCGAGCCGGGAGCGCCCGCTGGCGCCTGTGCTGCCTTTTCGTCCACGGTCAGCGGCTTGCCGGCGCGCGGCCGTAGAGCAGCAGCATGGCGACAATGACGACGCCGTAAATGATCTGCCGCCCCGCCTCCGGCATCTGCATGACGGAGAGGATGGACTGCAGCAGCGTGATGAGGATGACACCGGCGACCGTGCCGAGATAGGAGCCGCGCCCGCCCAGGATCGAGGTGCCGCCAAGCACCACCGCGGCGATCGACGGCAGCAGATAAGCGTCGCCCATCGACTGCGCCGCCTTGGAGGCATAGCCAGCCAGAAGCACGCCGCCGAAAGCCGAGAGCCCGCCGGAGACGGCGAAGGCGACCATCACCACGCGCCGCGTATCGATGCCGGAGAGATACGCCGCGCGTTCGCGGTTGCCGATGCCGTAGACGGTGCGGCCGAAGCTGGTACGGGTCAGCACGAACACCATCGCGGCTCCGATCAGCACCCAGATGATGACCGCGTTGGGCACGCCCGGAATGGCGAAGCCGGTCGCCAGGTAGCGCATCGCGCCCGTTGCCGAATCCTGCGGCGAGAAGCCGCCTGTGTAGACCACCATCAGCCCTTGCGCGACAGCGTTGGTGGCCAATGTGATGATCATCGAGGGGATGCGCAGATAGGCGACGCCGATGCCGTTGACGACGCCGATCAGCATGCCGCAGAAAATACCGAACGGCATGGCCAGCGCCACGCCGACCGGGCCGTACGCCGCCGCAGCGCAGGCCATCATGGCGCCCGCTGCCACCGCCCATGGCACCGACAGGTCGATCTGGCCGAGCAGGATGACCAGCATCATGCCGGTTGCGATGACGCCGAGGAACGAAGCCACCTTGAGCTGCTGCAGAAGATATTCAGGCGACAGGAAGCTTCTGGAATAGAGGCTGCCCAGGAACAGCAAGAGAACGATGCAGGCAAAGGCCGTCAGCACCGCCGGATCGGCGCGGCGGATGAATCTGGGCATGCGGCCGGCAATGCCGCCAAGTGTCGTTTCGCTCACAGGAACCACTCCAGCCGGTTGCGGACCCGAAACAGGGCGAAGGCGCCGAGGCTGACGGCGACCAGCAGGATAACGCCCTGGAACAGCGGCTGCCAGAGCGGATCGAAATCGAAGACGAAGAGCAGGTCGCCGATGGTGCGGAAAGCCAGCGCGCCGAAGATCGCACCGATAGCGCTGCCCTTGCCCCCGAACAGCGAGACGCCGCCGAGCACCACGGCGGCGATCGAAAACAGCGTGTAGGCATTGCCGCTGGCATAGGCCGCCTCGCCCGTATAGGTGAAGAAGGTCAAAAACAGGCCGCCGATCGCCGCCAGCAATCCGGCCAGCGTGTAGGCAGCGAACTTGCCGCGCCGGATCGGCACGCCGGACATGTAGGCCGCCGTCTCCGATGATCCGGCCGCGTAAGCCGCGCGGCCAAGTACCGAGCGGCTGAATGGCACCCAGATCACCAGCACGATGGCGAACAGGACGACCAGGCTCGCCGGCACCACGCCGAACACACGGCCGGTCAGCGCATCGGCCAGATCCTCATTGACCGAGCCGCCCGGAAATGGCCGCAGCAAAAGGCCGATGCCGTAATAGACGGCGCCAGTGGCAATGGTGGCGACGATCGGCTGCAGCCGGCCATAGATGACGATGGCGCCGTTGATCGCGCCGCACAGCAGCCCCACCGCCAGCACGGCGATGACACCGAGCGTCGTCTGCATCGGCGTGCCGACCACCAGCCAGGAGGCGAGGCAGTTGGTGAGCAGGAAGATCATACCGACGGACAAGTCGATGCCGGCGGTGATCACCACCAGCGTCTGCGCCATGGCGACAAAGGCGAGCAGCACGCCCTTGTTCGACGCCGTCTGCACGACATTGGCGGTGAAGCCCGCCGGATGGTTTGAGGTGTAGATGACGAACATGACGATGAAGATGCCGAGCGCCAGCAGAGTTCCGCGCTGCTCGGCCAGCCAGTAGCGCCAATCTTTCACGCGCTTGCTCCCAGGCCCACCGGGCTCTCCTCGCCATGGATGTTGAGCGCGCTTGATATCAGCGCCCGCTCGGTGATCTCGGCACCGACCAACTCGCGCTTGACCGCCCCGTCATAGAGCACCAGCACGCGATCGCAGCAGCCGATCAGTTCATCATAGTCGGTCGAGTAGAACAGGATCGCAGCACCCGCGTCGGCCAGTTTGCGCATCAGCTGGTACAGCTCCTGCTTGGTGCCGACGTCGATGCCGCGCGTCGGATCGTTGAGCAGGATGATGCGCGGCTGGCGCATCAGCCATTTGGCGATGACCACTTTCTGCTGGTTGCCGCCCGAAAGCGCGCCGACCGGAATGTCGAGGCCTGCCGTCTTGATCGCCAAAAGGCCGACCATGTCGTCGATCAGCCGCTGCTCGGCGGCGCGATCGATGATGCCGGCTTTCGACAGCCGGTCGAGCGCCGCGAAGGACAGGTTCTCGCGCACCGTCATCGGCAGCATCAGGCCTTCAGTCTTGCGGTCCTCGGGGATGAGCGCCATGCCGATGCCGTCGTCGCGCGCAACGGATGGGCTGGTGATCGACACCGGCTTGCCGTCGATCAGGATCTGGCCGCTGAGGCCCCGCAGCACGCCGAAGAAGGCGAGCAGCAATTCGCGCTGGCCCTGACCGTCGAGGCCGCCAATGCCGACCACCTCACCTGCCCTGACGGTCAGCGAGATGTCGTGCAGCCGGTCGGCCCAGGAGAGCTTGCGGGCCTCTAACCTGGGGGCTGCGGTGGCAGGCACCGCCGCCGGCTTGGGCGGAAAGATATGGCTGTATTCGCGACCGATCATCAGTTCGACCACTTCGTTGTCGCTCTTTGTGCCTGCCTTGTAGCTGGCGACATTGCGGCCGTTGCGAAACACCGTGCAGTGGTCGGCAAGCTCGGCGATCTCGTTCATGCGGTGCGAGATGTAAAGCAGCGCCAGCCCTTCCGAGCGCAATCGCTTGAGCACGCTGAAGATCTTGGCAACGTCGGTCGCGGTCAGTGCCGAGGTCGCCTCGTCGAGGATCAGGATGCGCGGCTTCCTGGCCAGCGCCTTTGCGATCTCGACCATTTGGCGGCGTGACAGCGGCAGGTCCTTGACCAGCGCCAGCGGGTGGATATCGGCGGCGCCCGCGCGTGCCAGCGCCTCCTCGGCGATGCGGCGCTGCGCCTTGCGGTCGATCATGCCAAAACGCTTCGGCGGATCGGAAATGACTATGTTGTCGGCAACGCTGAGTTCGGGAACCAGCGACAGTTCCTGGAAGATGCAGACGATACCGGCCTTATTGGCCGCGCCTGGCGAGGCGAATGTCACTTCGCGTCCATCCAGCGTCATGCGCCCTTCGTCGGGCGCGACGACGCCCGCCATAACCTTGATCAGCGTCGATTTGCCGGCGCCGTTTTCGCCGAGAATGGCGTGAATGCTGCCGGATGAGACCGAAAGCTCGGCCTTTTCCAACGCCCGCACACCACCATAGCGCTTGGATATGCCTTCCATCCGGAAGAGCGGAACCATACCGTCCATCGGCCCTCCCGAGGCACTTTTGACGACCAGGGATATCGAATGGCCGGCGCCGCGGGAGATCCCGCGGCGCCTTGTATGCTGCCTATTGGTCCGCCTTGGTCTGGCCCATGATTTCCTGCGCCGTGAAATTGATGCCGCAGGTCGGGAAGGAGTTGCCGACGAAGAAATTGTCAGACTGGTCGGGGAAGAAATCCTGACCGGCTTTGAAGTTCGGATCCTCGACAATCGCCAGCGGCAGTTTGACCGCTTGCGGAACGACATTGCCTTCGAGTGCGGCAATCGCCGTCTTGATGGCAACCGCCACCTGGGCCGGACCGGTGCCGGCCGATGAGCATTTCAGCCCGTCCGCAGCATGAGCGGCGCAGAACTTGCGGAAGCCATTCTCGGTCTCGCCGCCGAACGGCACGAAGGGATGCTTGGCATCGATCATCGCCTGCACGATGCCGGTGTCGCCACCCTGTCCGGTCACGCCGTCGAAGGGGCCGTTGGTTGCGATGGCGTCGGCCGAGGCCTTTTGCGCCACGCCGTCATCCCATTTGCCGACCACCTCGGTGACCTCCCACTTCTTCCCGGACGCGTCGAGAGCCTCATGGATACCGTTGTGGCGGTCGGTGTCGACCGATGTCCCGGCAACGCCGCGCACTTCGAGCACCTTGCCGCCATTCGGCACATGCGTGACCAACCATTTGCCCCACAGCTCGCCAAGACCTTTCTGGTCGACGTTGACGTTGATGGCGTCCTTGGTGTCGAGAATGTTGTCGAAGGCAACCAGAATGACACCGGCTTCCTTGGCGCGCTTGATCACCGGCCCGAAAGCGGTCGGGTTCTGGGCGTTGACCACGATCGCGTCATAGCCGGAATCAATGAAGTTATTGATTGCCGAGATCTGTGCCGGCACGTCTTCTCCGGTCGAGACGACCTTGAATTCCTTCAGCTTTGCAGCAACGTCCTTCTGGGCTGCATAGGCCTTCGCAGTCTGCACCATCTGGATACGCCACGTGTTGGCGATATAGCCGTTGGCGAGCGCAATGCGGTAAGGGCCGTCCTTCTTGGGGAACTTGAAGAACTGCGTATCCGCAGCCCAGGGTGCGAAGCAATCCGGCTCGGCCGCTGGACCCTTGACGATTTCGGGGCCCGCAGCAATCGCCGACGAGCTCAACATGACGAATGCAGTGGCGGCAACGATGCCACCAACAAGTGACTTGATCATCGATATTCCTCCCAATTGCAGTTCTGTTTGTTATTTGACTTTGCGAAGTCTCGCGCGATGCCCGGCACCTCCTGCCTTGGCCACGCTTTCATTGGTCGGTGAATGGCCGACCCGGTTCCTCCCCTTGTCCCCGTCAGCAAAGCTGAAACTATCATATTATCCATAATAAACAAGTATCAGTTGTCGCTTATGTATAATAAACAGGCGTTATCTCTCCCACATGCGCCTGTCAAACAAGGATGGTAGCGCTACCAAACTGGCGTGTAAACCGGCATTCGCACAGTCGCTTCTGTGCGTTTCAACGCGCCGTGCTCTCGCGGCGCTTGAGCTCGAAACCGAGGTCGACGATCCGTTGCTCCGGTCTGTTGCCGGCGATCGCCGCCAGCGCCATGGCGACGGCACGCCGGCCGATCTCATAACGATGGGTGCGGATGCTGGTGACCGAAGGAAACGCCACCTGCATCATGTCGAGATCGTTGAAACCGACGATGCCGATCGTCGTCGGCACCGCGATCGAGGCTCGATGGCATTCGAACAAGACGCCGAGCGCGATGTCGTCATTGTTGCAGAAGACACCGTCGAGTGTCGGCACCTTGGCCAGCGCGTCGCGGAACATCTCGCGGCCGAGCGACACGCTGGACAGCACCGGCGTGGTGGTGACGAGGCGCGGGTCGAACAGGCCCGCGGCCTCCATCGCCGCGCGATAGCCGGCAAGGCGCCGCTGCGAACGCGGGTCCATGCGTGCGCCGATGAAGCCGATGCGGCGATAGCCGGCCTCGATCAGATGCTCGGTCGCCGCCCTGCCGCCATCGAGATGCGAGAAGCCGACCATCATGTCGACCGGATCTGGACCGGTTTCCATGACCTGCACCACGGGGCAGCCGGCACTTTCCAGCAGCTTTCGCGAGGCCGGTGTCTGATCGATGCCGGCGACGATCAGCGCAGCTGGCCGCTGCGAACCGAACAGCTGCAGCAGCCGCTCTTCCTCGAGGCCGGAATAGTGGGTGTTGCCAAGCTGGATGCGGAACGGGCTGGCCGACAGGCTGTCATAGATGCCGCGCACCACCTCGGCGAAGACGTTGTTGGTGAGCGACGGCACCAGCACGCCGAACACCTCGGCGCGCGCCGAGGCCAGCGCCCGCGCATTCGGGTCCGGCACGTAGCCCAGTTCGTCGACAGCGGCCTGGATCTGGCGGCGCAATTCTTCGGAGACACGCTCCGGCTCGCGCAAGGCGCGCGACACGGTAATGGCGCCGACGCCGGCCTTGCGCGCGACATCCGCGATGGTCGGGCGGCCGCCGCCCCGGCGCGAGCGCGGCTTGGTCAAGGACGCACTCCTGGCGACTGGCTTGTGCAGCCAAGCGCCTTTAGAACCATATTCAGGGTCTTTGCCACCGTCGTCATGCCAAACCGGCCTGTTGCCGCACCCATTCGCCTTCCGGCGTCGCGCAGCCTTGGGTGGTTGTCAAGCCGCGCAGCTCCCGGACCATTGGGCACGGTGAGCTCACGCCATCACGGCTGTGCTGCGCCGTGCCTTCCAGAACAGCAGCCCGATCGCCACCAGGTTCAGCAAATTCCACGCGATGCCGTTGAGGAATGCGGCGGCGTAGGAACCGGTCAAATCGTAGATCCAGCCCGACATCCAGCCGCCGATCGCCATGCCGAAGATGGTCGCCATCATGACGATACCGATACGCTGGCCGGCCTCGTTGGCCGGCATGTAATCGCGCACGATGATCGCGTAGCAAGGCACGATGCCGCCCTGCGACAGGCCGAACACCAGCGACACCACATAGAGCGAGGCAAGCCCGTCGAACGGGATATAGAACAGGAGCGACAGACACTGCAGCACCGAGCCGATCATCAATGTCCACACAGCGCCGATACGGTCGGCGAGAAAGCCGGACGCCAGCCGGCTGACGACGCCGCCTGCCATCATGATCGACAGCATGTCGGCGCCATGCGCCACGCCGTAGCCGAGATCCATGCAATAGGCGACGATATGCACTTGCGGCATCGACATCGCCACGCAGCAGCCGAGCCCGGCGACGACCAGCAGCACCTGCAAGGCCGCCGGCGACAGCGAGATCGGCTGCACCGACCGGCTTCCGGGCGAACCCGCGACGGCCGCCGCCGGGGCACCGCGCCGCAGCATCAGCACCAGCGGCACCATTGTCACCAGGCAGAAGATGCCGATTGCCGCATAGGTGAAGCGCCAGCCTTCCGCCTTCATCAGCGTCGGCATGATGGTCGGCCACAACGCCCCGGCAAGGTAATTGCCGGCCGCCGCCGCCGTGACCGCGACACCGCGACGACGGTTGAACCAGTGCGAGATATCGGCGATCAGCGGCCCGAAGATCACCGACGTGCCGACACCGATCAGCACTCCTTGGGCAAGCGTGAATTGCAGGATCGAGGTGGACAGCGCCGCGAGCAGCAGGCCGGCGGAAAGCGCAATCGAAGAGAGCAGCGCCGGGATCCAGTAACCCATCCGGTCGATGGCGCGGCCGACCAGCACGTTGCCGGCGGCGAAACCGACCATGGTCGCGGTGTAAGGCATGGACGCCGCGGCGCGGTCGACGCCGAACTCGGCCTGCACCGCGGGCAGCACGACGACGACAGCCCACATGCCCACGGCGCCGATCGTCGCCAGCAGCATCGAGATGGCAAGCCGCATCCAGGCATAGGAGCTGTCGATGCCGGGGCCGGGCTGGATGCTGTCGGTTCGGGTCAAGGCGTTTCCTGTCGGCGGTCTCGGAGATCGGCTGCCGTTTGCGCCACTATCGGCGCATTCTCAGGCCGCAGCAGCGCCACAGCGGGCAAATCCGTGGCTCCAGAGCCAGGCCGGAACCGATGCCGATGTGCAGAGTTTTCACGGCAACCCACCCTGCAAAGGAGTCCAGCGATGACCGCCACCAGGAAAAAATGGTCGGCCGAGGTGACCGAGCACAGCAACGCAATGGATCTTGAGGATCACGTCTTCGAATCCGACGACGCCAGGAAGATCGCCGGCTCGCTGAAACGATCCGCCGAACACAGCCACAGGCGCAAGGCCGAGCCTTTCCAATCCGCCATGTCGATGCTGAATTTTTACATCAACCGCGCCGGCAAGAACTTGCCTGCCGCGCGCAAAAAAGTGCTTGAGGACGCCAAGGACGAACTGCGCAGCGCCTTCGGACGTGACAAGGATGATTAGCGGCGGCCGGCCCTACCGGGCGCGGATGACGCCGTCTGTGTTGGCGAGCAGTTTGCGCACTGCATTGCGCGCGGCGTCGGGGCGCTGCAGGCGGATGTTCTTCTCGATCGCCTCGTGCAGCTTCTGCGCGTGGTTGAGATCGTCGATCTCCCGCGTCGTATAGGCAAAGAGGTGATCGAACGCGGATTCGATCAGTACGCCGAGCGGCACCAGAAGGTCGTTGCCCGAAGCCCGCAGGATGGCAAGATGGAAGCGCGTGTCGGCGCGGGTCCGCTCCTGCAGGCTCGTCGCCTCTCCCATCTCCCGGCAGGCCAGGCTGATCTCAGCCATCTGCTCGTCGGTTCTTCGCATGGCGGCAAAGGCGGTCGCTTCCGGCTCGATGATGTGGCGGAATTCCTGCACCGTCTTGAGGAACACTTCGCGGTCCGGCGACGTCGCGTACCAGGCAAGCACATCGCGATCGAGCAGGTTCCAGCGTTCCTTCGGCTCGACCCAGCTGCCGATCTTGGGGCGTGAGGCCAAAAGGCTCTTGGCCATCAGCATCTTGATGGCTTCGCGCACCGCCGAGCGGCTGACGCTGAAGGTCTCCGACCATTTCGCTTCATTGGGCAGGATAGTGCCGGGCGGATAGTCGCCGCGCACGATCCTGAGGCCGATTTCGCTGGCCAGCGAGGCGTGGACGCTGGAGCCTGGAATACGCGCGGCGTCCGCGCGGCGAACGCCGCCCGGACGGTCCCCGGAGGCCGCTTTCCCCAACGATTTTTCCTTGTTCGGCTTCGCGTCCCGCATGGGTTCCAGAAAGTCCGTATTAAGCAGGCTGTCAAGCGCGGCAAGCGGCTTGCACCGCAAAGCCGCCCGCTGTGCACAGATCAGCCCCGGTCCGCCGCTTGATTGGCATGTCGATATTCAAGTCAGGCCGAGCCGAGAATGATGGATTTCGAGAACCGGAGCGCAGCGTACTTTTGGGTACGTGAGCACAGTTCTACCGCAACGCGGTAGAACGGGAAGCGCAGAAAGCCGTCATTCGCAGGCCGGCATCACCTGAATGTCGACATGCCTAGGCCTGTTTGACGTATTTGCGCCAACTATGCTCCGGGCGGAAGCCCAGCACGTCGCGCGCCTTGCGGTTGGAGAGCAGCGTCTCGTATTCGCCGAGCTCGGCCTTGACCGGCACGCCGGGGTAGAACCGCTTCAGGAGTTCGGCGGTCGGCAGGTCGGACGAGGTGTCGTCATTGGCCGCGTTGAACACCTGATAGCCGAGCCCGTCCTTCTCGATGGCGCGCAGCGTGATCTGGCCGAGGTCGCGCGCGTCGACATAGCTCCAGGCGATGCGCTTGCGGAAACCCGGATCGGCGAACCATTTCGGAAACAGCGAATATTCGTGCGGCTCGATGACGTTGCCGATGCGCAGGGCGTAGATGTCGGTGCCGTTGCGTTGCGCAAAGGCCCGCGCCGTTTTCTCGTTGACGACCTTGGACAAAGCATAGCTGTCCATCGGATCGACATCATACTCCTCGTCGAGAGGGAAATATTTGGGATCGCGCGGCTCGTTGGCGAACACAAGCCCATAGGTCGTCTCGCTGGAGGCGATGATAATTTTGCGGATACCGAGCTTCACCGCCGCCTCGATGACATTGTAGGTGCCGAGCGCATTGATGCGAAACACCTCGTTGTCGGTGGTGATCATGATGCGCGGGATGGCAGCGAAATGCACCACCGCATCGACCGGCTGCGGGCGCAGCGAGGGGTCGAATTCATGCAGGCCCATATAGCTCGACAGTGCGTTGAACACCTGCCCGCTGTCGGTGATGTCGGTGATCAGCGTGCGCACCTTGGGATTGTCGAGCGGCTTGGTGTCGATGTTGAGCACCTGGCAGCCTTGCTCGACCAGATATTGGACGACATGGCGTCCGGCCTTGCCGCTGCCGCCGGTGAACATGATCCGCTTCGTCATTTTGCTCTCCACATCCTCAGGAATTTATGTGTATTGTCAGACAATATCGCCATCCGCAACCACCTCGCCTGCAAAACGGCAGCGCCTGACATCAATCATTGCAACAGGACTTGAAGACATGAACACGACTGCCGCGAGCGAAAAGATCGGCTTCATCGGGCTTGGCCTTATGGGCCACGGGATCGCCAAGAACATCGTCGACAAGGGCTACAGCCTGACCTTCCTCGGCCGCAAGAACCGCAAACCGGCGGAAGACCTGCTTGGCCGCGGCGCCACGGAAGCATCGACCTCGCGCGATGTGGCGGCGGCATCTGATATCGTCTTCATCTGCGTCACCGGTTCGCGCGAGGTCGAAGCCATCATTCGCGGCCCCGGCGGCCTCAAGGAGGGCTTGAAAAAGGGCTCGGTCGTCGTCGACTGCTCGACCTCCGATCCGGTCTCGACGGTGGCGCTGGCAGCGGAACTCAAGGCGCTCGGAATCGATTTTGTCGACGCGCCGCTCAGCCGCACGCCGAAGGAAGCCTGGGAAGGCACGCTCGACGCCATGGTCGGCGCGCCGGACGCCCTCTTTGCCAGGGTGAAGCCGGTGATCGAAACCTGGGCCGGCCGCATCGTCCATATCGGCGACACCGGCGACGGCCATCGCATGAAGCTGCTCAACAATTTCATCTCGCTCGGCTACGCCGCGATCTATTCCGAGGCGCTGGCGCTGGCTGAGAAGGTCGGCATCTCGCCGCCGCGCTTCGACAGCGTCATTCGCAATGGCCGCATGGATTGCGGCTTCTACCAGACCTTCATGCGCTGGACGCTGGAAGGTGACCGCGACGCGCACAAATTCACCATCGCCAATGCCTTCAAAGACCTGACCTATCTGGAATCGATGGCGGGTGCGGCCGGTATTGCCAATCCGCTCGGCAACGCCACCAAGAACTCCTTCGCCGGTGCCCATGCAACCGGGCCGGCCGAGCAATTCGTGCCGATGCTGGCTACGCATATCGCTGGGGTGAACGGTGTCGACCTGATGCCGATGAAGGATGGCAAGAAGCAGACCATTTGACCGATTACCCAACCCTGGCGCCGGTCACCGCCTCCACCGCCCTATCCCATCGTCGGTATCTGCAAGCAGCTTGTGCACGGCGTTGCGCGCGGCGGCTGGGCGCTGCAGGCGGATGTTCTTTTCGATCGCCTCATGCAGCTTCTGCGCCTGGCGCTGATCGGCGACCTGCTGTGTCGTGAATGCGAAGAGATGGTCGAGGGCCGACTCGATCAGCACGCCGAGCGGCACCAGGAGGTCGTTGCCGGAGGCGCGCAGGATGGCCAGATGAAAGCGCGTATCGGCGCGGATACGCTCCTGCAGGCTCAAGGCCTCGCCCATCTCGCGGCAGGCCTGGCTGATTTCCGCCATTTGCTCGTCGCTGCGCCGTATGGCGGCAAAGGCCGACGCTTCCGGTTCGATGATATGACGAAACTCCTGCACGGTTCGCAGGAACGCCTCGCGGTCGGGCGCCGTCGCGTACCAGGCCAGCACGTCGCGATCGAGCAGGTTCCAGCGCTCCTTCGGCTCGACCCAGCTGCCGATCTTGGGGCGTGAGGCCAGCAGGCTTTTCGCCATCAGCATCTTGATGGCTTCGCGCACCGCCGAACGGCTGACATTGAAGATCTCGGCCCATCTGGACTCGTTGGGCAGGATGGTGCCGGGCGGATAGTCGCCACGCACGATCCGCAGGCCAATCTCGCCGGCCAGCGAGACATGGACGCTCGCTCCCGCAAAATGCGCGGCACCGGCCTTGCGCATGACAGCCGGGCCGTGGCTGGCTTGTGCCTTGGCCCGGTCGGTTTGCTTGCTTGACTTCTCGTCCGGCATCCACGTTCCAATGCGTCGACCGTCTGTCGTCCGGATTGAGCCGAACCGCACGGGCGCCGATCTCGTTGCCGAAAAATCCAGATCACGGGCACGGCAAAGCCGGAGCCGGTTGCCCCAACCATTGCGTCCGTTCGGGAATTATCGCTTCCGTTCAGGAATGACGGGGCGCCCGCAACCGGGCGCCCCGAAATCGAGAACCTACTTCTGGATGCAGGTGTCGACCGTATCCTTGGTGCACTCGTCGAGGCCGGTGAACACCGGATCGGCGACTGCCTTGCCTTCGATCAGGTCGATCATCACCGACGGTGCCTTGTAACCCATTTCGAACGGCCGCTGACCGACCAGAGCCGTCACGAGGCCGTCACGAGCGATCGCCACTTCGTCGCCGATCGTGTCGGCGGCGCCGATGACGAAGTCGTTGCTGGCGATCCGGTCCTTGAGCGGCCCGAACAGATCGCGATAGGGCTGCGGCGCGCCGAACAGCGGCCAGCCGCCCATGATGCCGAAGGCGTCCAGCTTGGGGTTGGCGGCGAGGATGTCGGTCATCGCTTGTACGCCCTTGGCGCCGTCGTCATTGGTGAACACCGGGCAGCCGGCGACTTCGGTCCAGCCACCTTCACCGGCAAGTGCGGCAAGGCCTTCCTTGCCCGACAGTGCGTCACGCATGCCTTGCGCACGGCGCAGGATGTTGTCGGCTGCCGGGTTGCCTTCGATGGTGCAGATCGTGCCACCATTCGGCTTGCCCTTCTTGATGTACTCGCCGATCTTCTTGCCCATCAGGTAATTGTCGGTACCGAGATAGGTCTTGCGAAGACCTGCGTCTTCCTTGCTGAGATCGGCATCGACCGTCATGATCGGGATCGTCGGATTGGCGCTCTTGATCGTCTGCGCGATCAGCGGCGCATTGGACGGCGAGATGGCCATCGCCACCGTGTCGGCCTTGCTCAGCATGTCCTGGACGATCTGCGCCTCGCCGGCCTCGTCCGAAGTCGACGCCGGACCGGTGTAGAAGCATTCATACTCCGAGCTGGCGTTTTCCTTGTTCCATTTCTCGCAGCCCTGGTGGATGGCCTCGAAGAACGGATTGTCGAGACCTTTCACGACAATGACGAGCTGTTTCTTGGCCAAAGCCGGCCCGGCACCCAACGCCATTGCGGCGACGGCGGCGAGCAAAAGTGTCTTCCTCATGTCAGTCCTCCCTTGAAACAAACGGACACGGCGTGCCCGCCATACAGATCGACCGGATGCGTGATGACCGAGGGTCGTTTCGAGCGCTCGTGTCGCCAGGACAGATCGATAAGCATTTCCAGATTCGGCTTCAGATCAGCTCACACACAGGTGCCGCCGGATGCTGGGCCGTCAAACCTCCGCCGATTCCGGCCGGCGAACCGCCAGCGGGGATCGACATAATCTCCTCCGACGCTTAGCTAATATCGGCTTGGCGCCAACGTCAATGCTATTTGTCCTACAAAACGGATTTTTAAAATAGTCCTGGCCCAATTCGTCCGACAATTGATTGACGTGCGCCGGCTTTTGCGTAAAAGAACGCTAACGCCGACTTCGGGAGGAGCCGGGGAGAGCGAGGCCTAAGCAGCGTCGGCATCCATGCCGGGAACAGCAGCAGGTCGCAATCAAGGGGAGGCAAAGGCTGGTGGCGGTTCTCGAACTCACCAACATCTCAAGGCATTTCGGCGCCATCCAGGCTGTCAACGACGTTTCGCTGTCGATCGAGCCCGGACAGGTTGTCGGCCTCATGGGCGACAACGGCGCCGGCAAGTCGACGCTGGTCAAGATGATCGCCGGCAATTTCCGCCCGAGCCATGGCACCATGCACATGGACGGCAAGGAATTGATCCTGCACAAGCCGGCGGAAGCCCGCCAGCACGGCATCGAGATCGTCCACCAGGACCTTGCGCTTTGCAACAATCTGACCGCCGCCGCCAATGTCTATCTCGGCCGCGAGCTGCGGCGCGGCGTCGGGCCGTTCCGCATCCTCGACTATGCCTCGATGTACAAGCGCGCCGGCCAGCTCTTCGCCGAATTGAAGTCCGAAACCCGTCCGCGCGATCTCGTCAAGCAGATGTCGGGTGGCCAGCGCCAGGCGGTTGCCATCGCCCGCACCATGCTGTCGCAGGCCAAGATCGTGCTGATGGACGAACCGACGGCGGCGATCTCAGTGCGCCAGGTCGCCGAAGTGCTGAACCTGATCCGCCATTTGCGCGATCAGGGCATCGCCGTCGTGCTGATCAGCCACCGAATGCCTGACGTCTTCACCGTCGCCGACCGCGTCATCGTCATGCGGCGCGGCCGCAAGGTCGCCGACAAGACGATTGCGTCGAGCTCGCCCGAGGAAGTCACCGGGCTGATCACCGGCGCCATCGAACAGGTTTGATTTCAGCGAATTTCACCACGCACAGCAGATGAAGGTCGACGATGGCACTGACAATTGACCAGCCGATCGAACACAAGCAGCAATCCTTGGCCGCGAGAGTGTTTGCCAGCCAGACCTTCTGGGTGGTGATCGCCGTTATCCTCGCCTGCGTGTTCCTGTCGTTTGCCACCGACGCCTTCGCCACCTCGAAGAACCTCTACAACATCACCCGCAACATCACCTTCGTCGCCATCATCGCGCTCGGCATGACCTTCGTCATCATCACCGGCGGCATCGACCTGTCGGTTGGCTCGGTACTATGCCTGTCGTCAATGGTGCTGGCCGTCACCATGCATGCCGGCTACTCGATCGAGGTCGGCATCCTGGCCTCCATTGCCACCGCGCTCGCCATTGGCGCCTTTAACGGCGTGCTGATCGCCTATCTCGGCTTTCCACCCTTTGTGGTGACGCTCGGCATGTTGTCGATCGCCCGCAGCCTCGCCATGGTCGCCTCCAACAACACCGTCGTCTTCCAGTTCGGGCCGGACCACGCCAAGCTTCTGTCATTGGGCGGCGGCGCCTGGGTGTTCGGCATCGCCAATCCAGTGCTTTACATGATCCTTCTGGCGCTGATCACCGGCTTCATCCTGCGCTGGACGAAGTTCGGCCGCCACATCTTCGCCATTGGCGGCAACGAGCACGCGGCAACGCTGACCGGCGTTCCGGTGCGCCAGATCAAGGTTGCCGTCTACATGATCTCGGCGCTGTCCGCCGGCATTGCCGGCATCATCCAGACCGGCTGGCTGGGCGCCGTCACCACCAATCTCGGCACCGGCATGGAGCTGCAGGTAATCGCCGCAACCGTCATCGGCGGCGCCAATCTGGCTGGCGGCGTCGGCACCGCCTTTGGCGCCATCGTCGGTGCGGCCCTGATCGAGGTGATCCGCAACAGTCTCGGCCTGCTCGGCATCAATGCCTTCTGGCAAGGCGTGTTCATCGGCGGCGCCATTCTGCTGGCGGTGCTGTTCGACCGCATCCGCAATTTCCGCCGCAGTGACTAGAACCATGATCCCGAAAAGTGGAAACCGGTTTTCTCGGACAAACGGAACCGTTTGTCCGGAGATCATGGTCAAACAAAAGACGGTTTGATGGCCAACTCCCTGTTCAGCCTCGAGGGGCGGCTGGCGCTGGTGACTGGCTCCGGCCAGGGCATCGGCTTCGCGCTGGCTCGGGGCATGGCTGAACATGGGGCAAGCGTGGTGCTGAACGGCCGCGACGCCGCCAGGATCGGCGGTGCCGTCGAAAAGCTGCGCAATGCCGGCTTCAAGGTGCACGCCTCGACCTTCGACGTCACCGATTTTCAGGCGGTCAACGAGGACATTGCCCGCATCGAGGCCGAGATCGGCGCCATCGACATCCTCATCAACAATGCCGGCGTGCAGTTCCGCGCCCCGCTCGAGGACTTTCCCGAGGAGCAATGGGAGCGCCTGTTCAAGACCAATGTGTCGGGCGCCTTCCATGTCGGCAAGGCGGTCGCCCGCCACATGATCCCGCGCGGCAAGGGCAAGATCATCAACATCGGCTCGGTGCAGAGCGAACTGGCAAGGCCGAACATCGCACCATACACCGCGACCAAGGGCGCGATCCGCAACCTGACAAGGGGTATGTGCGCCGACTGGGCCAAACACGGCCTGCAGATCAATGCGATCGCGCCCGGCTATTTCCGCACCGAGATGAACCAGGCGCTGGTCGACAATCCGGAATTTTCCGCCTGGCTGGAAAAGCGCACGCCCGCCGGACGCTGGGGCGCTGTCGACGAGCTGATCGGCGCCGCCGTGTTCCTTGCGTCCGACGCATCGTCTTTCGTCAACGGCCATACACTGTATGTCGATGGCGGCATGACGGCTTCGGTTTGAGGGGCGTTCTTCCCTTGTGGGAGGAGAGGAAACCTATCGCTCAGTCTGAAAATCCTGCCGCATCGGCCGTCATTCGCCCTCGCCGCCCCCGCGCGTCTTGACGCGGCCCCGAACTCAGCCGCACAATCCCTGTTGCAGACGAAGGGAGGCCAGTCGTCTGCGGGAGGATATACCCATGACGGAAGCGATCAGGCTCTACTGGGGCCGGTTCGGACATGTATCTATCCTGAATGTCGCAAGCGACTTCGTCACCCATGCCCATGTCGAGGCCCATCTGATCATCTGGCTGGAAGGTACGGCCGGCGAAATGACCATCGGCCGCGAGACCGTCCGGCTTGGACCTGGAACGGCCGCCGGCATCAACTCCTTCCAGCCGCACAGCCATGTTCTGTCGCAAAACGGGACGCCCGGTCTGTTTCTCGCCTTCTACATCGATCCCGACTGGGCGCGGCGCCGCCGCGACCTGCCTTCGTCGGCACCGCTGTTTTCACAAGCCGCGATCACGCTGGAACCGTGGCTGCATCAGGCCGCCGCCAATCTGCTCGACCACCTCAGCGACAATGAGAGCGTCGACGATATCGCCAACTACGAGATCGAGCGTTTCATCGATAGCGTGCTCGACGCCGCCGACACCTCGGCGCCGCAGGAGGCCCGTGTCCGCATCAACACCATGCAGGATTTCCGTGTCCGCAAGGCAATCCAGCTGATGAAGGCCAATGTCTGCGAGCGCATCTGCTTCGACGACGTGGCGCGCAGCGTCGGCCTGTCGCGACCGCATTTCTTCGCTTTGTTCAAGGAACAGACCAATCTGACGCCCAATGTCTACTGGAACACGCTGCGCATGGAGGAAGCGGTGCGGCAGCTGCAATGGTCGCGGGAGCCGCTGATCTCGGTCGCCTGCAATCTCGGCTTCACCACGCAGGGCAATTTCTCGCGTTTTTTCCGCGACCATGTCGGCGTGCCGCCGACGCTCTACCGCGAGGCCGCGCGGGCGATTGCCTGAGCGTGTCCTCGTTTAGTCAAGGTCGACTGTTTTTCAGACTCCTTGATACACGCTCAAGACGCATTGATAAGCGCCGCTGAAATGGCCGCCCTACCCTTGCACCGGATCGCTTTTGCAAGGGAACATTTGAATGGCCAAAGTCACCATATCCAGCGTCATCGACGCGCCGGTCGAAAAGGTCTGGGCGCGCATACGCGACTTCAACGGGCTGCCGGGCTGGCATCCGCGCATGGTGGAGAGCCACATTGAAGACGGCAAGGATGCCACCACGATCGGCTGCGTGCGCAATTTCCAGCTCGCCAGCGGCGCCCGCCTGCGCGAAAAGTTGCTCGACTTCTCCGATCAGAATTTCCTGGTCAGCTACTCCATCCTCGAGACGCCGCAACCGCTGACCAATCACAAGGCGACCCTGCAGCTGCGGCGTGTGACCGATGGCGACCGCACCTACGCCGAATGGACCGCCAGCTTCGACGCCGCGCCCGAGGAGGCAGACAAGCTGGCCGAGGGCATGGGCGCGAATGTCTTTCAGGGCGGCTTCAACGCCCTGAAAAGCCATTTCGCCGGCCAGAGCTGACAGGAGCCAAACCATGGCGCTGGCACTGCAGACCTTTGCAACGGTGAAAGACGCGAACGCGGCACTGAAAGCCCAGGGAACACGCTATCTCGGCGGCGGCACGCTGGTCGTCCGCGCGGCCAATGAAGGCGATGTTTCGGTTTCCGGCCTTGTCAGGTCGACCGAGCCGTCTTTGTCCACCATCGCTGTTGCCAGCGGCAAAGTCCGCATCGGCGCTTCGGTGACGATGGCGGCGATCGCCAGCCATCCGGAGCTCAGCGCACTCACCAAGGCCGCCCGCGCCGTCGGTGGCCCGGCAATCCGCAACATGGCGACCGTCGGCGGCAATCTGTTTGCCCCGGCTCCCTATGGCGATTTCGCCGTTGCCCTGCTGGCGCTCGACGCCATTGTCAGCACCGACGGCGGCGAAACGCCGATCGAGACTTTTCTGGCCAATCGGGACGGCAGTCGCGCCATCGTCACTTCCGTAAGCTTCACGCTTCCTCCACAAGGCGGTTTTCGCTTCCTGAAAGTGTCCAGGGTGAAGCCGAAGGGCGTCTCGGTGCTCAGCATCGCCGCTGTTTTCCAACAGGTGTCTGACGGCACCGTCTCTTCGGCGCGGATCGCGCTCGGCTGTATGGCCGACCGACCATTGCGTGCCAGAGCGGCGGAAAAGGCGCTGATCGGCAGAAAGCTCACCAAGGACGGCATCGCGCCGGCACTGGCGGCGGCAGGTGACGGCATCGCGCCGATCACGGATCCTATCGCCAGCGCCTGGTATCGCGCTGAAGTGCTGCCGGTTCATCTCGGCCGGCTGCTGCTCACATAACATTTCGTTCGGGGGCGCGCGTCTGTCCGATGCTTCGGGCAGGCACGCTGGGAGGAAAACATGGCAAAGGTTCCGGTTCAATTCACACTCAACGGTTCTGAAAAGGCCGAATTCATCGACAGCGGCACAACGTTGCTGCACGCCTTGCGCGACAAGATCGGCGACACCTCGCCGAAAGGCGGCTGCCATCAAGGCACCTGCGGCGCTTGTTCAGTCATCATAGACGGCGAACTCAGGCTCTCCTGCCTGACGCTGGCCGAGACCTGCAATGGGGCGGCCATCAGCACGACATCAGGGCTTTCGGAAAGCGGCGTCCTGCACCCGCTGCAGCGCGCCTTCCTCGACACGTTCGCCACGCAATGCGGCTTCTGCACGCCGGGCATGATCATGGCCGCCAAGGTGCTGCTCGACCATACGCCCAACCCCAGCCGCGACGAAGTGGTCGAGGCGCTGTCGGGCAACATCTGCCGCTGCACCGGCTACGAGCCGATCATCCAGGCGGTGCTGACTGCCGCCCGCGCCAATTCGCAGAACGCGGCCTGAGGGGTCCGAAAGAATGGAACTGCGCAAGAATTACTTCGCCGATGTCCGCAAAGATGATCTGCACGAGATCGGCCAACCTCGGCCGCGCTCCGATTCACCCGGCCATGTCACCGGCAAGACCGCCTTTTTCGCCGACCGCAATTTCCCCGGCATGCTGCACCTGAAGATGGTGCGCAGCCCGCATCACCATGCCCGCATCCGCTCGATCGACACCTCCGAGGCGGAAAAACATCCAGGTGTGGTGAAAATTCTGACCGCCAAGGACGTGCCGCACAATGTCTACACCATCCTGATCCTGATCCAGGTCGGGCCGGAGGACGAGACGGTGCTTGCCGACGGCAAGGTGCGCTGGAAGGGCGAGGCCGTGGTGGCGGTGCTGGCCGAAACCGAGCGCGCGGCGCAAGAGGCGGCCGCCAAGGTCAAGGTCGACTATGAGGTGCTGCCGGCCGTCTTCGATATGGAAGAGGCGCTGAAGCCCGGCGCGCCGCTGGTCAACGAATATCACGGCCAGAATTATTATCTCTACGACAGCGGCGAGTGCCGCAAGGTGCGCTTCGGCGACGTCGAGGCGGGCTTCGCCGGCGCCGACCACATATTGGAGGAGAGCTACCAGTCCTCGCCCATCGAACATGCGCCGACCGAGACCACCGGCTGCGTGGTGGCACCCGAGGGCAATGACCGCTTCACCTGCTACACCAACACGCAGGCGATGTTCTTCACGCTCGACAACACCTCGATCATCCTGCAGATGCCGGGCAGCAAACTGCATTTCGTCGGCGGCACCGTCGGCGGCGGTTTTGGCGGCAAAGTCGACGTCATCGTCGAGCCGGTCGCCATCCTCGGTGCAAAATTAACCGGACGACCAGTCTGTTTTATCTACAGCCGCGAAGAGGAGATGCAGATATCGTCACCGCGCGCGGCCGAAAAGGTCGTCATCAAGGACGGCGTCATGAAGGACGGCCGCATCGTCGCGCGCAAGGTCACTGGCTACACCGATGCCGGCGCCTATTCGCGCCACTCGCCCTATGGCGCGCAGAAGGGCGCGGGGCACTATCCCGGCCCCTACACCATCCCGAACGTCTGGATCGATACCTACTGCGTCTACACCAACCGCACGCCCTCCTCCGCCATGCGCGGCTTCGGCGTCACCATCGGCGATTTCGCGCTGGAGGTGCAGATGGACAAGCTGGCGCGGCTGATCGGCATGGACCCGCTCGAATTCCGCTTCATCAACGCCTATCGCGACGGCGATATGAAAGCGCACCGCCAGCCGACCGAGGGCGCGGCGCTGATCGAATGCATGCAGGAAGCCTCGCGCGCCGCCAACTGGCCGGTGGCGGAGAAATACATGGCGATGTCATCCTACGTGAAGGGAGCTTGAGATGGCGATCAGGCGCGGACGCGGCGTTGCCGCCATCAACTATCCTACAGGCATGAACCTCGGCGGCGACCCGACGCAGGCGCTGGTGCATTCGACGCCGACCGGCAATTTCATGGTGACGCTATCATCGGTCGATCTCGGCCAGGGCATGAAGCAGATCATGGCGCAGATCTGCGCCGAGGCGATCGGCGTGCCGACCGACCGTGTCGTCGTCGACACCGCCGACACCGACACCGGCCCGCACTGCATGGGCACCTTCGCCTCGCGCGGCACCCACCGCGCCGGCAACGCCGTCATCCAGGCGGCAAGGGAAGCCCGCCTGGTGATGCTGGAAGTGGCGGCCGAGGAGCTGGAGGTCAACGCCTCCGACCTCGAGACCGACGGCCAGGGCAACATCCTGGTCAAGGGCGCACCGCAAAAATCGATCTCGATCTTCGATGTCGCGCTGTCGGCGCATTTCAAGCGAGGCCGCTCGATCTCGGGCCGCGGCATGTTCCTGATCCCGCGCTCCTACCCCGAGAAAGAAACCGGCGCGATGAAGCCGTCGACCTGTTATGCCCATGCCTGCACGGTGGCCGAGGTCGAGGTCGACGACGAGACCGGCGAGGTGACCGTGCTGACAGTCAAGAACGTCTTCGAGATCGGCCGCGCGCTCAACCCAAAGATGGTCGAACAGCAGCTGGTCGGCGGCTCCTGGATGGGCATCAGCCATGCGCTCTATGAGACGACCGAGCCCTATTATCCCAACCGCGACCATGGCGGCACCGACTTCAACCAGTATCTGATGCCCGGCCCCGGCGACCTCGCCGAGACCGAGATCATCGTGCTGGAGCGTCCCTCGGCGGACGGACCTTATGGCGCCAAGGGGCCTGGCGAAATGTGCGCCAATCCGCAGATCCCGGCGGTCGCCAATGCCGTCTTCGACGCCGTCGGCGTGCGCATCGACACGCTGCCGATCACGCCGGAGCGCATCCTGCGCGCGCTGAAGGCGCAAGCGGCGAACTGAGGGCCGAAATGACCGGGACAAGCGCCGAGACATCAGCGACCTCGCCGGAGGCGGTGGCGCAGCATCTGGCCGCCTCGCGCTATCTGGCGGATGAGAGCCTTTCGACGGCCATCTTCCTGGCAATCCGGCTGGGCAAGCCGCTGCTGCTCGAAGGCGCGCCGGGCGTCGGCAAGACGGAAGCGGCCAAAGCGATCGCCGAGCTGCTCGGCCGCGATCTGGTGCGGCTGCAATGTTATGAAGGCATCGACGCCGCGCACGCGCTCTACGAATGGAACTACCAGCGCCAACTGCTTGCCATCCGCCATGCCGGCGAGCATGAGATCGACATCTACGACGACCGTTTCCTGATCGCACGACCGCTGCTGCAGGTGCTGAAGGCGCCCGAGCAGCGCGTGCTGCTGGTCGACGAGATCGACCGCTCGGACCACGAATTCGAAGCGCTGCTTTTGGAATTCCTCTCCGACTTCCAGATCAGCATTCCCGAGCGCGGCACCATCCGCGCCGCCGCACAGCCGATCGTCATCCTGACCTCGAACCGCACCCGCGAGCTCGCCGAAGCGCTGCGCCGCCGCTGCGTCTATCACTGGATCGGCTATCCCGGCGCCGAGCGCGAGGCCGCCATCATCATGCTGCGCGCCGGCAATGTGGCTGAAGCAACGGCGCGCGCCGTGGCGACAGCCGTGCAGACCATTCGCGCCCGGCCGCTGGCCAAGCCGCCCGGCATCGCCGAGGCCGTCGAATGGGCCAATGCCGCCACCATCCTGGAGAAAGGCGGCAGCCCGTGGCCGGAAGCCTTCCGCCGCGCCATCGGCGTGCTGATCAAGGACGAGGAAGACCTTTCCTACATCGCACCGGAGCTTGGCCGGATCGTCGAGGAGGCGCTGGCGTGACGCGGGAGGTCATTTTGCAATGCGGGCGGGAGAGCGCCCCCCTCTGCCCTGCCGGGCATCTCCCCCTCAAGGGGGGAGATCGGATGTCATCCCCGCTTTCGCTAATCGCTGACGTCGCCGAACAGAGCGAAGCGTCGAACCTGCCAATCTCCCCCCTTGAGGGGGAGATGTCCGGCAGGACAGAGGGGGGCGCCACGCAATGATGCGGGAAACAAGCTTGCCCCGCGCCGCCGTACCCCTCCTCGGCTTCGGTCGGCTGCTGCGCCGCTACGGCTTCGCCATAGCCCCCGAGCAGGTCTCCTGTTTCATGCAGGCGGTGACGTTGCTCGGGCCGCGCTCGATGGCAGACATCCGCGAGGCGGCGCTCGCGACGCTGGCGCCGCCGCCCGACCGCCGCGACGAATTCGAGGCGCATTTCCAGAGCCATTTTTATGGCAATACGTCCGCCGTGGTCGAAGGCGACGCCGACGAGGAAACTCGCATCAAGGATGATGGCGGCCCCGACGACGAACGGCTCGAGGCCGAACAAAGCCAAGAGGGCGGCGACCTCTCTTCGGCCCTGGAGCAGTTGAGTGCCCGCGACTTCCAGCGCGACGATGACAGGCTGACCGCCTTTCGTCGCAAACTCTCGACCGCTTTACCAGCCCGGCGCTCCTTCCGCACCGTACGCACCCACTCGCGCGGTAAGCTCGATCTGCGCCGATCGCTCAGGGAAATCGTCAGCGCCGATGGCGACGTGCCCTCGCCACTGCTACGCCGCCGCCAGACTGTGCCGCGCAAGCTGCTTCTGCTGATCGATGTGTCCGGCTCGATGAAGCTGCACACAGCGGACTATCTCAAGCTGGCACATGCGGCCGTGCAAGGTGCCGACCGCGCCGAGATATTCACCTTCGGCACGCGGCTGACGCGCATCACCACGGCATTGCGCATCCGCGACCGCGACCAGGCGCTGGCGCGCGCCGCTGCCCAGGTCGACGACTGGGATGGCGGCACCCGCATGGGACCGACGCTGCTCGCCTTCCTCTCGGTGCCGCGCTTCTCGTCGTTTGCACGCGGTGCCACGGTCGTGATCCTGTCCGACGCGCTGGAGCGCGGCGATCATGGCGAGATGGAGACGGCGATGCGACGGCTGAGCGCCCGCGCTTTCCGGCTGTCGCTGGCCACACCGCTAGCCGGCGACCCGCGCTTCCGGCCGGCAACGGCTGCACTTCGCGCCATCCTGCCGGTGCTCGACGATCTGGTCGACGGCTCATCACTCGCCGGCCTCACCGATTTCATCCTGTCGCTCGCTCGCCCTGCTTCAGCGGCGGCGGCAATCTGGAAGAGGGTTTCATGATGCAGAAAACAATCGACGCGCATTTCCACATCTGGCGCCAAAAGGACCAGCCCTGGCTGGTCGGGCCGATGGTGCCGCGCATCTTCGGTCCCTACGAGCCGATCCGGCGCGACTACCCGATCGAGGAATTTCTCGAAGACCAGAGGGATTCAGCCGTCGAAAAGGCCGTCTATGTCCAGACCAACTGGGCCAAGGAGGATTTCGAGAAGGAAGTCGCCTTCCTGCAGAAGACATCCGACGAAACCGGCTGGCCGCATGCCATCGTCGGCTATACCGACATGACCGTCGACGATATCAGGCCTCAGATCGATCGCCTGAAAAAGTATCCGCTGCTGCGCGGCGTGCGCATGCAGCTGCACTGGCACGAGACGCCGGCCTTCCGTTTCGCCGCCTCCGCCGACCAGGTGATCGACCCCAACGTGCGCGCCAATGTGGCGTGGCTCAAGGATTATGGCCTGTCCTTCGACCTGCAGCTCTTCCCCGCCCAGATGAAGGACGGCCTGACGCTGGTCGGCGAAAACCCGGAGACGAATTTCATCCTCACCCATGCCGGTATGCTGACCGGCATGGAGCCGGAAACCACCGAAGCCTGGAAGGCAGGCCTGCGCACGCTTGCAGCCGCCCCCAACTTCTACGCCAAGCTCTCCGGCCTCGGCACCTTCGTCCACCGCAACGACCCGGCTCTGATCGCCTATATCGTCGACAATGCGATCGACATATTGGGCGCCGACCATTTGATGTTCGGCTCGAACTTCCCGATCGAAAAACTGTGGACCAGCCACGCCGAGCTGATCAAGGCGCACCGCGACGCGGTGGCGAAGCATGGTTCGGTAGCGGAAGCGGATATCTTCTGGAACACGGCGGAGAAGGTTTACCGGCCGGTGTGAGGCCTCACTTCACCTCGAACTGCGGGTCAACCGGAATCTGCATCGCCGTCACCAGATGGTTGGTCTGGCCGGCGAGCCCGATGATCGACACCAGCTCGCCATGCTGCGCATCGGTCATGCCCTTGGCTCGCGCTGCCGCCGTGTGCGAGTGGACGCAGTAGGAGCAGCCATTGGCGGTCGAGACAGCAATGTAGATCATCTCCTTGGTCAGCGGATCGATGGCGCTGTCGGCCACCATCACCACCTTCAACTGTTCCCAGATCCGCTTCAGCGCCGGAGGATCATTGGCCAGCCCGCGCCAGAAATTGTTGACGAAATCAGATTTGCGCGTCGCGCGGATGTCGTCGAAGACGACTTTCACGGCCGGGATTTTTTCGACTTCGGCATCGGTCAGGAGTCTTGCTGTGGCCATGGTGTGGTCCTTTCGCTTCGATCGATGAACTGGTTCGTTGAATCAAGTTTCGAGCAAAGGCGGCTAACCGGCTTCTTTGACCCAGTTTTTGGCCCGCAATAGCGTTGAAGATTAGCCGAGGCACCTAAACTTCGTCATCCACGGGCGAAGCAGGCGCGAAGCGCCGTCGCGGAGACCCGAGGATGACGATGAGGTAGAAGCCTTCGCCAAATTGCCAACGTATGTGGACCACCGACCACCCGCCAAAAAACCTAGTGAACCGCCGCGTACATGATCTTCTCCTCCGTCGCCTCGGCCGGCGAAAACTCCTCGACGATGCGGCCCTGGCGGCAGACCAGGATGCGGTCGGACAGGTTCATGATCTCCGGCAGGTAGGACGAGATGACGACGACGGCCAGGCCCTCGTCGGCCAGCCGGTTGATGATCTGATGGATCTCGGCGATCGCGCCGACATCGACGCCGCGCGTCGGCTCGTCGAAGATGACGATGCGCGGCTGCTGCACCAGCCCCTTGCCGATCACCACCTTCTGCTGGTTGCCGCCGGACAGTTCGACGACGCGCGCATTGTCGTTGATCGCCTTGATGTTCAACGTCTTCGTCCATTCGGCTGAGAGCGCGCGCATTTCCTGCGCGTTGATTACCCAGGCCTTTTCGCGGCCCGCCGCCAGCAGCCCGCCGAACAGGTTCTCGGCAATGCCCATCGTCTCGAAGATGCCCTCGCTCTTGCGATCCTCGGTGACATAGACGATGCCGTCGGCCACCGCCTCGCTCGGCACGAGGTAGCGCACCGGCCTGTCGTCCAGCTCAATGGCGCCGCCACGCCGGAAATCGCGCTTGTAGATGCCCGAGACGATCTTGAACGTCTCGGTCCGGCCGGAGCCAATCAGCCCGAACACGCCGGTGATCTGGCCCTCGAAGATCGAGAAGGACGTGTTGCGCACGACATTGCTCATCGAGATGTCCTGCACCGACAGCACCTTCTTGCCCGCCTTGCGCAGCTTTGCCTCGTCGCGCTGCCGGTATATCTGTCCCGACAGCGTGCGCCCGACCATGGCGGAAACGATCCTGTCGCGGTCGAAAGCAGAGGTGTCGTCGGTGATGACCAGCTCGCCGTCGCGCAGGATGGTGATGCGGTCGGCGATATCGAGCGCCTCTTCCAGCGCGTGGCTGATGAAGACGATCGACACGCCGCTCGCCTTCAGCCGCCGGATCAGCGCGAAGAAGTGCCGCTTTTCTTCCGGCGTCAGCGTCGCCGTCGGCTCGTCGAAGATGATGATCTCGGCATTGTGGTGCACCGCGCGCGCGATCTCGACCATCTGCCGCTTGGCAGCACCCAGCGTCGCCACCATGGCGTTCGGGTCGACGGGAAAGTTCAGCGATTGCAGGAATTGCTGCGCCGAAATGTAGGTGCCGCGCAGCCGGTTGAGGAACTTTTCGGTGCCGAGATAAAGGTTCTGCGCCACCGTCATCGACGGCACCAAGCTGGTTTCCTGGAACACCATGGCGATACCGGCCTGAAGCGCCGCGTGCGGCGAGGCGTAGGCGATCTCCTGCCCCTTGTGGAACATCTTGCCCGAGGTGGCGTCGACCACACCGGCGATGATCTTGGTCAGCGTCGATTTTCCCGCGCCGTTCTCGCCGAGCAGCGCGTGGATTTCGCCTTTGCGCAGGTGGAAGCTGACATTCTTCACCGCGGGCACGCCGCGGTAGTTCTTGGTGACATTCTCCAGACGGACAATCGGTTCCATCAGAAACCTCCCGTGGCGACGGAAAGGATGCAGTCGCCGCCCCTGGAGGCGATGAACAGAAGACCGTCCTTTTCCGCAACGCTGCAGATGCCATGGCGCGTGCCGTTGGCGCGGCTGTGCAGGCTGAATTGCGGCTGCATCTTCTGGTCGAGCCTGACCACCAGCCCGTAGGAGCGGCTCGGCGACCATGGCTTGTGGATGCCCATGGTGCGGATGCCGCCGCATTGCAGCGGCTCGAGGAAGCTGCGGCTGGAGGCCAGCGCCGGCGCGATCCAGTAGGCCGGCGGCACCTGGCTCAGCATGTCCTGACGGTAATGCGTTTCCTGTAGCACGAATTCGATCAGCCGGTTGCGCGGCGCAAACAGGGTCAGCCACGCCCCACCATCGGCGGAAGGCGACAGCCGCGCGGGATAGCCGGGCAGATGCGTCAGAACCGTCGAGCGGCTGCCCGTCGCGCCATCGAAACGCACCAACTGATGACGCCAGCTTTCGCTGACTAGCACATCGCTGCCGACTGGATGCAGGCCATAGGGAAAGGCAATCTCGCCGGCGACTTTGCGGAAATCACCGCCCGCGGCGTCTCGCTTCCACAGCGAACCGGAGGCACCCTTCTTCATCAGATCGGCGGCCCATTGCGACGGCGCGTGCTCGGCCGAGCCATTGGCCAGCCACAACGTGCCGTCATCCGCATAGGCAAGTGCGGTGATGCAGCTGAGGTCAGCCGGCAGCGAAACGTCGCTGCCGCCAATCAGCAGCTTTCCGCTTTCCAGCCCGACCGTCAGTTCACCGGATGGCGACAGCGCCAGCGCGGTGACGGCAGACGGAAAAGTCTCGACCACGACAGGTTCCGCTCCAGCCGCAATCGAATGGATGGCGTTGCCGCTGGAGGCCAGTAGCCTGTCACCGGTAACGAGCAGATTGTCCGGTTCCGTCAGCTCGGCAAAGGCCGGCGCATCATCCAGCCGCGTGTTGGGGCGAAAAGCGCCGTCGAGCGGCGGGATGGTGACCGCCTTGCCGCGAAACAGGTCCAGCACCGGATCGAGGATCATGGCTTCGCCCCCCAATAGGAAGCGGGACTGGTCCAGTTCGGGTCGGCGCCTGCGATCTTGTAGCGGCCGATGCGGTTGTTGAGGATGCCGCCGACGAACAGATATCCCTTGTGCTCGCGCATTGAGGTGACCATCGGATGCGCGCCGCCGGTGAGGTCGCCCATTGCCTCGACGATGCCGCCCTTCTCGTTGAATTTGACCACGCCGCCGGTGTTGATGTTGGGGAACAGCCATTCATCCTGCGGCAGGCGGCGCGTCATGCGCTTGCGCATGTCGGGATGGCGCAGCGACAGGTCGAAGCTCGGCGTGCGCATGCCGAGCCACGCCATCCAGTAATTGCCATCGGAGGCGCGGTTGATGTTGTCGGGATAGCCCGGCATGTCGCGGATGACGCATTCGGCGGTGCCGGCTTTCGGTCCTTCCAGCCAGTAGCGATGCACGCGGCAGGCCCAGCTTTCGGCGAAGAACAGCGACTTGCCGTCATGCGCCATGCACACACCGTTGGTGTAGCGGTAGCCGTCAAGCAGCGTCTTCGTCGAGCCGTCCTTCGGGTCATAGACCAGCAGCCGGCCGGTGGCGCGGTTCTCGATCGAATCCAGCGCCCAGTCATGCGCGTCGTAGCGCTTGGTGGAGTCGGTGAAATAGATGCGCCCGTCCGGTGCGATGTCGCAGTCATTGGGATCGCGCAGCCGCGCATCGTCGACGATCGAGGTCCACGAACGCGACGTCTCCGTCGACAGGCGTTTGACCTCCCGCTCCGGCGAGACGGAGTAGAGCCCCATGGCGCCGACGCAGCTGATCAGATTGCCTGATTTGTCGAAGGCCAGCCCCAGGGGGAAACCGCCGATGTGAGCAAACACCTCGGATTTGACGTAGTCCGGCGCGAAGAAGCGGACGATTTCGCCATGGCGCGTGCCGCAATAGAGATTGTCGTCACGGTCGAGAATGACGTCTTCAGGCCCTTCCAGCTCACCAAGCCCGATATGCTCTGCGGCCGACAACCGGTTGTCGAGTTCGTAGGGCGTTCCGGAGCCTGGTGCGGCCGACTGCGTCTCTCCCATCTTGAGATAGACCGGCGCAACATAGACCTCGTTCAGCACCTTGTGGCGGTTCTTCAGCCAGCGGATGTCGATGGTCACCGCGACCGCCAGCATGATGCCCAGCACCATCTGGTTGGTGCCGGTGCCATAGCCCAGCCGGATCAGCCCGTTGGTCATGGTCAGCACGATGATGGCGCCCATCAGCCCCTTGATCACCGAGCCGCGGCCGCCGCCAAGGCTGACGCCGCCGACCACCGCCGCCGTCAGCGCCATGATCTCGAGGTTGAGGCCCGTGCCCGGCCCTGCCCCGCTCAGCCGGCAAGCGATGAGGAAGCCGCCGATCGAGGCGCAGAAGCCGGAGAAGACATAGGTCATGAACACCGTGCGGCGCACGCGGATGCCGGCATTGTGGGCCGAGCGCCTCGAACCGCCGACCGCCAGCACGTGCCAGCCCGGCCGTGAACGGGTCAGCGCGATATGGGTGACGATGGCCAGGATGATCGCCAGCCACACCGAGACGGAGAGCCCCCAGAAGGTGCTGTCGCCGATGAAGTCGAGCACATCCGATGTCGCGGTCGAGAGCTGCACATCGGCGGCATAGGTGGTGACCAGGATGTCGAACAGCGCCCGTCCGAAGATGAAGGTGACCAGCGTGGTGAGGAAGGCGCGCAGGCGCAGATATCCAACGAGATAGCCATTGATGGCGCCGAAGATGAGGCCGGTGGCCAGCGACGCGGCCAGCGCCAGCCAGATCGACTGTTCGAGGATGAAGAAGACGTAAACCGCCGAAAAGCATGACAGCGCGAAGATCGAGCCGACCGACAGGTCGATGCCGCCGCCCAGCATCACCACTGTCATGCCGGTCACCACCATGGAGAACTCGCCAAGCTGGCGGGTCGATTCCTGCAGTGCGGTCAACTTGAAGAAGCCCGGAATGATCGAGCCAAAGGTTGCCAGCGTCGCCACCAGTGCCAGGAACGGAATGGCATTGTCGGTCCAGCGCTTGGTCAGGATCTCGCCGACGACATGGTCGGGCACGAGATTGTAGCGCCAGGACTGGAGGCGTTCGCGAAAGGACATCAGGTCACTGCTGCAAATCTGGGATTCAAGAGAAGAGGTGGTCGGGCAATCCGGCCACCTCTTCGATCGGTGTTGAGAAGAGTTCGCTTATTTCGCCGCCGCTTGTGCCTGCAGCGCCTTCAGGTCCCAGCAGCTGTCGGGCTTCAGGTCGGCCTTGGTCGTCGCCTTCTCCAGCGTGTAGATGTAGGTGTGCGACGTGCCGGCCGGCTGGCCGCTCTGCAGCAAGAACTTGATGATGGCGTTCATGTCACCCGACTGGCGGGCAAGGTCGGTCATCACCACGGCGCCATAGGTGCCGTCCTGCAGCTTGTCGCAATCGGCCGCCTTCTCGCCACCGCCCGTGGTGACCAGGAACACCTTGCCGTCGAGCTTGGCGTCGCGGATCGCGGCGGCCGCGCCGGTGGCGTCACCATCCCAGAAATCGATGATCGAGCAGATGTCCGGGTTCTGCTGCAGCATCGTCGTCGTCACATTGCGCGAGGTCGTCGCATCCCAGTTTGAATCGGGCTTTGCCACCACCTTGAAGTCGGGATGCTTCTCCAGCACCTTCATGATGCCGGCATACTGGTAAAGGCTCGACGAATTGGCCTGGTCGCCTTGCACCAAACCGAGCTTCTTGGAGGAGTTCGGGCCGCAGCCCTTGATCGCCGCTTCGGCCTCGAGCTGGCCAAGCCGGTCCCAGTCACTGCCGATAAAGGCGTCGGCCGGGAAGTTGGCGGGATTGTCGACCAGGATGACGTAGGTGCCGGCGGCCTGCGCCTTCTTCATCAGCTTGGAATAGGAGTTGAGGTCCGGCGCATGGATGATCAGCACATCCGGCCTGGTGTCCGACGAGATGGCGTCGGTGATCGCCTGCGCGCCGGCGTCGACGACCCAGTTCGGATCGCGCGTCTCGAACACGCCGCCCCACGCCTCGACCTCGGTCTTCAGATAATGCGCCCAGCCCTGCGCCAGGTCGAAGCCCATCGCCAGCGGCACCAGCATGACGCGCTTGCCCTTGAGCGCCTGCGCGTAAGCCGCCGGGCCGGGATCGTCGGCGGCGAAGGTGGGCGCCACGAATGCGGTGACGGCGAGTGCCGTGGCGGCAGCCATCAATGTCCTGATGAATTTCATGTCAGATCCTCTCGTTTCGATTTTCATTGCCAGCCGACCGGGATGGATCGGACCGGGTACCCCGAGCAGATGGGCTAGCCCATCTGCCCTAAATGTCGCCTTGCTGGGCGGTCTGTTCGTCACGTGGGTTGATGATGCCGTCGACGATGATGGCGCCGAGCAGGATCGCGGCCTTGATCAGGTTCTGGTAGAGCAGCGGGATGTCGATGATGGTCATGGCGTTGAGCAGGATGCCGATCAGTGCCGCCCCCACCAGCACGTTGCGGGCCCCCCCCCCCCCGGCCGCCGGCCGGCGCCGCGGGCGGCCCGGCGGCGGCCGCGGGGGGCCGCG